>NZ_JBDLAK010000009.1:0-180774 GCF_039748055.1 Burkholderia sp. RS01 | reverse complement strand
TCGCGATCTCGCGGGGCTGGTCCTGCTTGCTCTCGATCGAGATTTTGCGTGGCTGAGCCTGTTCAGCCACGGGGATACGAAGGGTCAGGACTCCCGCGTCGTAGCTCGCCGTGACATTCTCCGTGTCCAGCGTGTCGCCCAGGATCAGTTGCCGGTTGAAGACCCCGCGCGGCCGTTCCGAAGCGATGAGCTCGACGTCGGGATCTGCGGGGTCCCTACGCTCCGCCCGGACGGTGAGCACGTTGCGTTCCACACTCAGGTCCACGGAATCCGCAGTCACGCCGGGAAGGTCAAAGGCTACGACGAAGTGGCCTTTTTCCTGCCAGGCATCCATCGGCATCGCCGCCGGCCGGGCAGTTGTTCCAAAGACCTGCTGGGTCAGCCGGTCCAACTCACGGAACGGGTCCGTCCGCATCAACATCATTTCCCACTCCTTCAGCATGGGTTGTTCGAATGGCCTTGTAGTGCGCCGCATCAATTTTCTATGTCAGCGGGTACAGATTTTTTATAACATCGGTGCCATAGTGGTGCAAGAGGTACTTTCGAAAATTCCGGCGAGAACAAGAACCAGAGGGAGTCGGCGCATCATGGCAGGACGAGCGGCCGACGCACCGCAGGACCGGAACAGGGGTGTCCACGCCATCTCGGTGGTAGCAGAACTCATCGGAACCGGACAGCAAAACATCAGACTCTACGAACGTAACGGTCTGCTGACGCCCGAGCGGACATCCGGGGGTACGCGGCAATACAGCGAATCCGGCCTCGCCGTTCTCCGCAGGATCGGCGAGTTGCTTGAAGAGGGCCTGAACCTCGCTGGCATTGCCAGGGTCCTGGAACTGGAGGCCGAGAACGCCAGGCTCACCCGCAAGCTGCAGCACCCACGCTCGAGGCCGGCCACTCAACCGCCCGACACGAATCGCTGAGCCCTTGTCACCATGCGCGTCTCCTCGCCAGATCCATCCGAATAAGTACTCCGGCATCCTGATACCGTGCTCCGCCTATAAGGATGCTGGGAGGTCCTCGGGGTCCTGGATGTCGCGGAGGTGGGCGACCAGGGCCTGTTCGGGACGCCCAGGCCTCTCGACCAAATGCACGAGCAGTGAGACGCGAGTGTCCGGATCGAGGTCCGGCTGCGCGAGCAGGTCCGCAATGAGGCGATTGAGCTGGAACTGCAGGAGTCCCCCGCACGGAGCCGGAGCCGGAGCCATCGGGGCCGGCGCCGAAACCGCGGGCACCGGCCCTGGTAGAGGCAGGTCGCGCCACAGCCGGGGATTGGCGGGCGGCTGGAGTTGGAAGAGCGTCACGGGTCGTGCCTTTCGCCGGTGCCGGCCATGCCCGGCCCGTGCGGCCGTTCACACCGGCGAGCTGCCGGTGATCCCCGGTCTGCAAGAGGATCCACCTTTATCTGTCCCTCCATATGCTTGCGGCAACTGATGATGATTTCCCGGCGAACCTTGGAGACCATGGGGGCCCGTCTTGCCCAGGGGCCGGTGCCCTCCGCCCCGGGAACCGGGCGGCGTTTCGGTAGCGGAGGAATTTCGGCCCACAAGGTTCGTCGGGTTTTCCCAAGGGGAACTCTGGGCGAACGTCGGGTTAACTGCCCTAAAAACCGCCGACCGGTGCCTAGATCATCTGGATACTGGAAGACATGACTACCTTTACTCGTCGTCAAGTACTGCGTTCAGCGGGGGTCGCCGCCGTGGCGGGAGCCGTGACTTCGGGCTCTCCGGCGGGCGCGTTTGCCGCCTCCCAGAACGGCGTCTTTGGCCACGGCATCGCCTCAGGAGATCCCATGCCGGGGAGCGTGCTGCTGTGGACCCGTGTGACGCCCACTCCGGAATCACTGCCCGGCAGCGGTGCCGGCCCGGACGTTTCCGTCCGATGGGAAGTATCCGCCGATGCCGCGTTTACGAAAGTGGTGGGCCGAGGTACTACTTCGACTGGCCCGGGCCGCGACCACACCGTCAAGGTCATTGCAGGCCGACTGCTTCCGGCCACGAACTACTGGTACCGGTTCACTCTCGGACAGGAGATTTCACCCGTGGGCCGCACCCGCACGGCACCGGCGGCAGGAGCCCCGGTTGACCGGCTGAAGTTTGGTGTGGTGTCCTGCGCCAACTGGCAGGCTGGCTATTTCTCCTCCTACCGCCACCTCGCCGCCCGAGGTGATCTCGACGCGGTGCTCCACCTCGGCGACTACCTCTATGAATACGGACCGGGCGAATACCAGGCACGCGGCGTGGTGGTCCGTCCCCACGACCCCTCGCACGAGATGACCCAACTGGCCCACTACCGCCGCCGCCACGCCCAGTACAAGACCGATCCCGACCTGCAGGCCCTGCACGCCGCCGCACCGTTCATCGTGACCTGGGACGACCATGAATCGGCCAACGACGCCTGGAAGGGCGGGGCCGAGAACCACACCGAGGGTGCCGAAGGGGCGTGGAGCGAGCGGTTTGCGGCGGCGCACCAGGCCTACGCCGAGTGGATGCCCGTGCGCTACGAACCGGGCGGCCAGATTTACCGCCGGCTGGACTTCGGTTCGCTGGCCAGCCTGTCCATGCTGGACCTGCGTTCCTACCGGGACCAACAGGCCGCCAACGGTGCAGACTCTTCGATCAGCAGCCCCGTCCGTACCATCACCGGCGCCGCCCAGATGGACTGGCTGCTGGGCAGCCTCAAATCCACAGGCCCCCAATGGAAGCTCGTGGGCAACCCCGTCATGATTGCCCCCGTCCGGGTGCCCTCGACCCTGAGCACCTCCGAACTGGCTGGCGTCCAGAAGCTGATGGGTGGCACCAACATCAGCGGAGTCCCTTACAACGTGGACCAGTGGGACGGCTACGAAGCAGACCGTAACCGCGTGGTCCGCCACCTGCGGGACAACGCCGTCAAGGACACCGTATTCCTCACCGGCGATATCCACTCCGGCTGGGCCTGCGACATCCCCGCGGATCCCTCCACCTACCCGGCCACCGGCGATTCCGTGGCCGCAGAGCTGGTATGCACCTCCGTCACGAGCGATAACCTCGACGATATCCTGAACGTTCCGCCCCGGACCGGATCCGTCGCGGTCGAGAACGCCATCAAGGCAGCAAACCCGCACGTGAAGTACCTGGACTTCGACTCGCACGGATACTCAGTCGTTGACGTGACCCCTGCCGGAGTCCGGATGGACTGGTATGTCCTGGCCGAACGCACCTCGGCCAGCTCCGGGTCCACGCTGTCCACGTCGTTCAATGTT
This sequence comes from Burkholderia sp. RS01, assembly GCF_039748055.1. Classification (NCBI taxonomy): domain Bacteria; kingdom Pseudomonadati; phylum Pseudomonadota; class Betaproteobacteria; order Burkholderiales; family Burkholderiaceae; genus Burkholderia; species Burkholderia sp. RS01. The sequence goes on along the minus strand of NZ_JBDLAK010000009.1, from coordinate 177,530 downwards.
CAAGCCAACACCGGCAAAGTCACGCCGACACGGGGAGGACTCCAGTGAGCCGTTCACCGCAGCAGGGCGCGCCCGCAAGCAACAGAATTTCGACGCCGGGGCGCCGGCAGTTCCTGCAAGTCGCCGCTGCCGGAGGTGCCGCCGTCGTGCTGTCCGCCGCGCAGGGAACAGCGTGGGCCGCGCCGGCGGCGGGACGGACGCGCAGTTACGTGCTCGTGGTGGACGGCTGCCGGCCGGACGAGATCACAGCCACCTTGACTCCGCGGCTGGCCAGCCTCCGTGCGGACGGCAGGAACTTCCCGGCCGCACGTTCCCTGCCAGTGATGGAAACCATCCCTAACCACGTGATGATGATGACGGGCGTCCGCCCGGACCGCTCCGGCGTTCCTGCCAACTCGATCTTCGACAAGACCGAAGGCGTGGTCCGCGACCTTGACCGGTCCACGGACCTCCGCTTCCCTACCCTCCTGGAACGGGTGCAGGAGCGCGGGCTCACGACCGGATCTGTGCTCAGCAAGAAGTACCTTTACGGCATTTTCGGGACCCGCGCCAGCTACCGCTGGGAACCCCAGCCGCTGCTGCCAGTCACCGGGCACGCGCCCGACGCCGCCACGATGGACGCCCTGCTCGTGATGGTCAGCGGGCCGGACCCGGATTTCGTGTTCACCAACCTGGGCGACATTGACCGCGTAGGCCACTCCGACGTTTCCGGCACCACGCTGCGGGCAGCGCGTGAGGCTGCCCTTGCGGACACCGACGTGCAGGTGGGGCGCTTTATCGACCACCTCAAGAGCACCGGCAAGTGGGAGTCCAGCGTAGTTATGGTGCTCGCGGACCATTCCATGGACTGGTCCATTCCCACGAACGTCATTTCGGTCGACCTGATCCTGCAGTCCCGCCCGGATTTGCAGAACAGCATCAAAATCGCCCAGAACGGCGGTGCTGACCTGCTCTACTGGACCGGCTCCGAAGCAGACCGCACGGCTGGTTTGGCCGCCGTCGAACAGCTTGTAAGGGCCCATGAAGGTGTGCTGTCCGTCAACAGGCCGGCCGACCTCCGGCTGGGCACCGAGGCCGGAGACCTCGTAGCCTTCTGCCGCGCCGGCTGGCGCTTTTCCGACCCATACGTGGCCTCGAATCCGATTCCGGGTAACCACGGTCACCCCGCAACGGAGCCCATTCCCTTTTTCATCTCCGGCGGCAGCCCGCTGGTGGCGAAAGGGACGGTTTCGTCCGAAGCTGCCCGTACCGCCGACGTCGCGCCGACCATCGGCGGGATCTACGGCCTAAAGCCGCCTGCAGGCGGCTACGACGGAACCGCCCGGGCTCTGCACTAACGCGTCCGCCCGGCCGGCCGGCCCGTACCGCTCAGAGCCCGGCACTGCCGCGCGGCGCCGCGCGTACCCGGACCGGCGCGCTGAAGCGGGAGGCGCGGCGGGCGATGTGGTGGGTCGCATGGCGGCGCCGGATGGGCGGGGGAACACTGGGGAGTCGCTGCCCGGCCCTGGAGAAGAACCACTGCTTGGCGACCTCCACCAGGACCAGGTACACCGCCGCCATGGCCAGCAGGGCCAGGAAGAACGGGACCGGGAGGGGATCGAACCCCAGCACGCCCGCCAGCGGCGAAAGCGGCAGGAAGATGCCCAGGGCAACCACGCCCACCGAAGCGACGATCAGGCTGGCGGAAGGCCGGCTGCGCAGGAACGGCACCCGCCGGGTTCGGATGGCGAAAATGATGAGGGTCTGCGTGGCGATGGATTCGATGAACCAGCCGGCCCGGAACTCCCCCGGGACTGCGTCAAATGCGAACAGCATCAGGGCGAACGTGGCGAAGTCGAAGAGCGAGCTGATGGGCCCGAAGAGGACCATGAACCGCCGGATGAAGGCAATGTCCCAGTGAGAAGGGGCCCGGAGCTGTTCCTTGTCCACGCGGTCGCCCGGAATGGCCAGCTGGCCGGTGTCGTAGAGCAGGTTGTTGAGCAGGATCTGGCCCGGCAACATGGGCAGGAAGCTCAGCACCACGGAGGCCGTGGCCGCACTGAACATGTTGCCGAAATTGCTGGACGTTCCCATCAGCACGTACTTGATGGTGTTCGCGAAGATCCGCCGGCCCTCCATCACACCTTCGGCCAGAACGCCCAAGTCCTTGTCCAGCAGGACGACGTCGGCCGCGTCCTTGGCAACATCAGTGGCGCTGTCCACAGAGACGCCGATGTCCGCTTTGTGCAGGGCCAGGGCATCGTTGACGCCGTCGCCCATGAAGCCGACGGACCCACCGCTTTGGCGCAGCAGGCTGATGATGCGTGCCTTCTGCTCCGGGGAAACGCGCGCGAAGATGGTTGCGGTCCGGGCGGAGGCCGCGAGCTCGTCGTCGGACAGCGCGTCAATGTCGGCACCGGTCAGGGTCCCACCGGAGCGCACGCTGAGGTCCGCGCAGACTCTCTCCGCGACTTTGGCGTTGTCGCCGGTGGCGATTTTCACCGAGATTCCCAGTGCGGCCAGCTGGTCCAGGGACGCCTTGGCCTTGGCTTTGGGCCGGTCCAGGAAGATGAGGAAGCCGGCAAGGGCGAGGTCGCGCTCGTCGGCCGGGGTGATGGTCGACTGCCCCGGGGCGGGGCGGGAGGCCACCGCGATTACCCGGGAGCCGGCGTCGAACTGTTCGTCCAGCATGGCCTGCACGGCAGGAAGGGTGGGCCCGCAGAGGGCCAGAATGTCCTCGGGGGCGCCCTTGGTGACCAGGCGTGCGGTGCCGCCGGCCTCCCGCACCAGTACGGTGGTGCGCCGTCGCTGGTGGTCGAAGCCCACCAGGTCCAGACGCTCGAAGCGCGCCGGATCAAAGCCGGATGCCCCGGGGCTGTCCCAAAGCGCCGCGTCCAGCGGGTTCTGACCTGCCGAGGAGGATCTGGCTTCGGCGTAGTCCGCTTCGGTGGCCAGCAGCCCCATGGTGAGCAGGCCGGCGTCGGACGTCTCCGGGGTGGCCGGAAGGGCCGCCGTGAAACTGACGCGCCCTTCTGTCAGGGTGCCGGTCTTGTCCGTGACCAGGATGTCCATGTCCCCCAGGTCCTCGATGCAGACCAGCCGTTTGACCAGGACCTTCCGCCTGGCCAGCTGGCGGGTGCCGGTGGCCAGGCTGGTGCTCACGACGGCGGGGAGCAGCTGCGGCGTGATGCCCACTGCGATGGCCAGGGAGAAGAGGAGCGATTCGATGAGCGGGCGCTGCAGCAGGAGGTTGGCGATGAAGATCAGGGTAGTCAGCCCGATGGCCACCTGCAGCAGCAGGAACGAGAACCGCCTGAGCCCGAGCTGGAATTCGGTCTGCGGCTGCCGTTCCCCCAGTCCCAGGGCGATGCGGCCGAATTCGGCGCGGCCACCGGTGGCCACCACCACACCGGCGCAACTGCCGGACTGGATGACGGTGCCCATGAAGACGCAGGAGGCGAGGTCACCCAGGGCGGCTCCGGCCGCCACGGGCGCCGGGTCCTTGGTGGCCGGCAGGGATTCCCCCGTCAGGATGCTTTCATCGCACAGGAGGTTCCTGGTGTTCAGGAGCCGGATGTCGGCGGGGATGATGGCGCCCAGGGACAGATGGACGACGTCGCCGGGCACGAGGGCGGTCACGTCCACGTCCTTGGTGGTTCCGCCGCGGAGCACTACGGCGCGGTGGGTGACGCGGGAGTGTAGGGCCTCAGAGGCTCGTTCGGCGCGGAACTCGTTGGTAAAGCCCAGCCCCACGCTGACCAGGAGGATCACGCCGATCACGATTGAGTTGGTGGCATCGCCCAGAAACAGGGACAGCCCGGCCGTGATGAGCAGCAGGATAAGGATGGGGCTGGCGAACTGCCGGCCCAGCACTGCCCAGCCGTTGGCGCGGTGGGTACGGACGGCGTTGGGTCCCAACTCGGCAAGGCGCACCGCTGCTTCCTTGTCGGACAGGCCTGCCGGCCCGGAGGCCAGCTGCTCAACCACCTGCTCGGCCGCAAGGCTTGCGGCGTCGGTGATGGGCAGCTGTTGGAAACTCCGCTCGCGGACGTTGAGCTCTGCCATGCCGGTTCCGTTCGGACGACGTCGGGATCCGGATACCCGGTTCACGGCTAAGCGTACGACGCAGAGCTGAGTAAACCCTCCGCCGCCGAAACCAGGCCCGCCGGTTGCCAGATTCAGTTGCCGTTGTAACGGGCAAGCGCTTCCATGTAGACGGCGGCGGTTTCATAGTCGCCCCTAGCGGTGTACTTGGCGATGATGTTCGCCAGGTCGCGTTTAATGACCCAATGCGCGTCGTACGGTTCACGAGAACGGGGAACGAAATCGTTCATGATGTCCCACCTGCTTGCGCCTCTTCACGCTCCAGCAGATAGAGCAGAAATGCCGCCTGCTTGTCGATTTCCCTCTGTTTGCGCGGGGAAATCCAGTCCAGCAATTCTTGATCGTCAGCCATGATGTCCACTCCTTCCGGCTATGAATTGATGGTGACCCCGTTCAGGCAAGATCGGCGAAAGTTTCACGAAAGATAGGCGAAGGTCTTGCCGGCGGCAGCTTTGGCCCGGCCGAACGTGACACCCGAACGTGCGCTTTTCCGCAGTGGACGCGTCGCCTACATAGATCCGCTGACCTTGTCCAACAAACGCGTCACACCCCGCGGTACGCTGGACTTCCCCGACCAAACGCAAGCGAGGCATAACGTGCACGAGGACGCCGCCAGGTTCCTGTCCCAGCCGGTGCAGGCCCAGCCCGGCTCACCGCTCCGGGTTGCCGTGTACTCCCGGATCGCCGAGGCCATCCGCAACAACCTGCTGACGCCGGGCTCGATGCTGCCCACGGAAACCGAGCTCGGCACGGACATGAAGGTCAGCCGCACCGTGGTCCGCGAAGCTCTCATGCTGCTCGAGGAGGACGGCCTCATCCGGGCCCGCCGCGGCGTCGGCCGGTTCGTCTCCGACACCCTCCCCCGCATCGGCATCGAGCGGATCCGCCCCTTCGAGGAAGTCCTCGGCGGCCCAGGGCAGCACATCGAGATCAAACGCGTCCAAAGGGAGCGGCAGCCCGCCTCCGAGTTCGTCGCCCCCGGCATCGGTGTCGAACCCGGCGCCGACTGCTGGCTCTGGGAGTCCGTCCTGATCCGCGACGGCGAGGCCATCGCCCACCTGCAGGAGAACATCTCCGCCGGGCCGGTCAGCTTCGCCAGCGGTTCCGCTGCCGCCGCCACGTTGGAGCTCGACGACGACGGCGGCACCACGCTGCTCGCGGCGCTCTACAAACGCGGTGGCCGGGTTCTGGGACCGGGCGAATGCCAGATTGGCCTGAGCCAGGTAGGGCCCAGCCGGGCCAAGCTCCTGGACCTGCGCGCATCGGATCCGGTCCTCGTGCTGACGCAGTACGTCAGGCACGCAAACCGGCCCTTCTACCTGGCGAAGTGCCTCATCCCGGACCGCGTCGGGCACCTCTCCGTGATGCAGTCCCTCCAGTCCTAGACCCAAGGACCGGAAACTACCGGACGGCTCTGTCTGCGTTTACGCGGCCGTGGGCCCAGTAGGTACCAGTGCCGGAAATGGGGTCTGCGGTTGATTCGACGTTTGCGCGGACTGACGTGTTCGTTGCGCCGGGGTGGGAGCTCCAGGCAAGCGCGGCCGTGGCGGCGACGATCGGTGAGGACATCGAGGTCCCGTTGCCGACGTCGTAACCGAAAGAGCGGTTGTTCTGCGTCCCGAGGACGAACGTGTGGTTCGGGAAGGTTGAGTAGACGTTGACTCCGGGTGCTGCGATGTCCACCCAGCTGGCACCGTAGGTCGAGAACGATGCTTTGGCGTCGGTGTTGTCGGTAGCGGCGACGGCAATGACGTTGGGGTATGCGCCAGGGTAGATTTTGGTCTGGTTACTGCCGTTGCCTGCCGCGGCAACGAGCACCACACCATTACTCCAGGCGTTATTGACGGCAGTTTCGAGTGTGCGTGACGCCCGCACTCCGAGGCTCATATTGATAACCTTCGCACCGTTATTGACGGCCCAGTTGATCCCGTTTGCAAGGGTTGAGCTAGATCCAACACCGCTGTCGTTCAGCACCTTTCCAGCCAGAATCGTGCAACCCGGGCATACACCGGCCACACCAACGGTATTGTGACTGGCCGCGACGATACCGGCCACGTGGGTGCCGTGGCCGTAATTGTCTTCATTTGTTGCCGAACTACTGAAATTGGCCCGTAGTACAACCTTCGGGTTGATGTCGGGGTTGTCGCTGGCAACACCCGAATCAAGAACGGCGACTTTGATGCCGCTACCTGTCGTGACGTTCCACGCTTCGACGGCGTCCACATCAGCGTCCACCGTGCCCCCTGCTACAGATAAGGTGCCGGCAGTGTTGGTAAATGACTGGCCATTGTTTTGCAGGGCGTACTGGCGGGGGAAATACTCGTCCGCTGTAGAGGCAGTAGCGAGCTCGTCCGGCTCGGCGTAGTCGACAGCCGGGTTCCGGCTTAGGGCGTCGATGAGTTGAAGCTCTTTGCCGGCCGGCACTTTGATGAGCTGAGCGCCGGTGCTGCCGATACTGGGGCCCGCACTGAGGCCATGCTGGCGCAGTACGCCGGCTGCCGCGCCTTTGTCGCGGAAGTTCACCATGATGTGCCCCGCAATGTGTGACGGCTGGGCCGCCGCATTGCTCGGGAGTGCGTTGCTTGGGGCTACGGCGTTGCTCGGGGCAGCGAACGTGATTGCGCCACAGCCTATGACTACCGCCGCGAAACTAGCTATAACGATTCTCTTCATGGGGAGTATCTTGCTTCAATCTGCACTGGCTAGATAGTGACTTCCGGAAAGTTACCCCCGCGGCCTGCCGTCATTTACTGCTAAAGGCACCTGGGCTGGTAGGCCGGATCAGCGGGACCGGACGCATTACCTAGCGCGTGGGCCACAATCTGGTGCACCACGGGGTCGTTCGGCGTCTGGTCGTGTTCGAAGACATCGGCCGGGCACTTGTCTTGGATGGTGATGTTGGTGACCTGCCGCGCGGGGCCGTTAAGGAACTGGCTGTTGTAGGGGACCACCACTTCGTCGTGGACCGTGGAGACGACGGTGTAGGAGGGCCCCGCAACAGTGTCCCCGATGGAGTTGAGCTTCTGCATGAAAGCCGACCCTGCCTGCTGGTCGGCGCAGGCGGCACAGCCCAGGCCGGTGTAGTTCGGATCCGGGACAACGCCCGGCGACGGGACGATCACACCTTCGGTGCCGTGGTTGGAGGGTGCGATACCAATGAGGTGATGAACATACTTGGCGCCGCCGAGAAAGCCCATGTAGTAGCGGGGCATCATGCCGCCTTGGCTGTGGCCCACGAGGTCCACCTTCTTGGCGCCAGTGGCGCTGCGGACCGCATCCACGAATGGCGCCAGTTCCTGCGCAGACTTGGCCACCGGGGCGGTGGCATACACTCCGTTCGTCTCGCCGTAGTTGAGGGCGAAGACGCAGTACCCGGCGCTCTTGAGGTGGGGCGACAGGGTGGACCAGTTCTTCTCCATGCTCTCGAAGGTGCCCGGCACCAGGATGACCGGATAGGGATGCGCGGCCGTTGGTTTGCAGGACCAGTCGTTGGCTCCCGGCGGGGAAATCTCAACGAGGCCTGCTTGGGCTGGAGCCGCAGCCAGGGACAAGGCAATGGCGGCGGCAGCGGTAACGGACAGGGCTCTGGTGAGCAGCGACATGAAAACCTCTTTGTTCGTGTGTCGGGGGCCGGGGGCAGGAGCAAGACCTAGTTCAGCGTCTGAGCCAGTGCTTGCCCCGGGTACTCAAATGTAGGCAGCCCGGAGTCCGGTACGGCCATGATTTTGCACGGATGTGCGCGGAAATCGGCTGTCTGGCGAAGCCTGTCTGGCCTGACGTGACTCTCCGGCCTAACCCAAAGCTACTGGTCAGTAGCTTTTATCGCAGGACGGCGGCCAGGGAGAACCGCCAGACGCATCTGCACAAACGTGCAATGCGGGTATGGCACTCAAGCAGGTCAGGGAACGTCGGATGTTGCTGCCGAGGAATTCTCCGGCGAGAGCAGGAATCCATGGAGCAGCGAGGCCGTGCCCTGCAGGTGATCCAGGGCAGCGCGGTAGGCGCCGTCCGCATCGCCGCGGAGTATGGCGTCGATGATTTCCTGATGCTGCCGGTTGGAATGCTCAAGGTTGGGCTCCAGGAACGGGATGCGGTCCAGAAGGTCACTTACCCGTGCACGCGCGTCTGCAACGGCGGCAACCAGGCTTGGCGATCCACTCACCTCTGCGATGGCCACGTGGAACCTCGCATCCTTCGGCCTGTACAGTTCCGCGGGTGCCCCTGCCACGTCAGCGAGGGTGTTCAGCAGATGGCGCCTCTGCCCGGGAGACAGCATGGCCTGCGCGGCCAGCGATGCTGCGGCCGGTTCCAGCACGGCGCGGTAGGTTAGAACGTCATTGACCTCCGCAGGGTCGAGGCCTGCAGCGCCCCTCAACTCCCCCAGCCTCCGCGCCGAGACGTAGGTTCCGCCGGACCTGCCGCGGCGGACTTCCACGTAGCCGGCCTTTTGGAGCTCCGCCAGGGCGTCGCGCAGCGTTGCCCTGGATACTCCCAGCAATTCCGAGAGCTCGCGCTCGGCAGGTAATTTGTCACCCACGCCGAAAAGCCCCAGCTTGATGTTCTGGAGCAGCCGTTCGATGGTTTCCTCGAAGGCGTTCCCATGCCGGACCGGCCGTATGAGCCTAGTGGGGACCCCAAGCAATGCCTCTTCCATAACCCCATCCTAGCGCGGTCTAATAACAGGCCTATGATTCACCCGGTTTTAGGCGTAAGCCTGGCCCATTTCGGTGAAATTCACCATCACCCTTGACTCCTTGCGGTGATGTGCACCACACTGGCAAAGGGCTTTTGGACTAATTACAGACCATTAAGACCCTTGAAAGAAGGGAAATCCCATGTCATTACGTCCCTCGGAGCAGCCCGTCAACGACGACCAAGGCTACCTCCATCACCGTCAACTCAAACGTGGAGCGGCCGGATGGGTCCTGCTGGCAGGGCTCGGAGTCGCCTATGTGATCTCCGGAGACTTCGCCGGCTGGAACCTGGGCCTGGCCCAGGGCGGCTGGGGCGGCCTGCTCATCGCATTCATTCTGATGGGCATCATGTACACGTGCATGGTGTTCGGTCTGGCCGAACTGTCCTCCGCCCTGCCAACCACCGGCGCGGGCTACGGATTCGCACGCAGGGCGCTTGGCCCGCTGGGCGGCTTTGCCACCGGAATGGCCGTGCTGATCGAATACGCTGTTGCACCGGCCGCCATCGCCACCTTCATCGGCGGCTATGTCGAAGCCCTGGGGCTGTTCGGCCTCACCAACTCCTGGCCGGTCTACCTTGTAACCTTCGCTGTTTTCGTCGGAATCCATCTCCGGGGAGTTGGCGAGGCACTGAAACTCATCTTTGCGATCACCACGATAGCCGTCGTTGCTTTGGCGGCGGTGGTCGTCGGCCTGGTACCGCACTTCAACGCGGCAAACCTCTTCGATGTTGTGCCGGACGGTTCGCCGACGTCCAGCGCGTTCCTCCCCATGGGCATCGGCGGCGTGGTGGGTGCCCTCGTATACGGCATCTGGTTCTTCCTCGCCGTCGAAGGCGTTCCACTGGCAGCGGAAGAGACCGCCGACCCCAAAAAGGACATGCCCCGCGGCATCATCGTCGCTCTCCTGGTGCTGGTGATCTTCGGAGCCCTGATGCTCGTCCTGGTTCCCGGTGCGGCCGGATCAGGCGCGATGGGTACCTCAAGCAACCCCCTCCCGGAAGCGATCCGCCGGGCTTATGGTGGCAATACGATCCTCGCCGACTTTGTGAACTATGCAGGACTGGCAGGGCTAGTGGCCAGCTTCTTCTCCATCATCTATGCCTACTCCCGGCAACTGTTCGCACTGTCCCGCGCAGGGTACCTCCCCAAGTGGTTGTCATTGACGGGTAAGAGGCGTACGCCGTATTGGGCGCTCATCGTTCCCGGCACCCTCGGATTCGTCCTGGCTGCCGCCACGGGCAACGGCGCCCTGCTCATCAATATCGCGGTTTTCGGGGCCACCGTCTCGTACGTGCTATTGAACCTGTCGCACATAGTCCTGCGGGTAAAGGAACCAGACCTTCCCCGGGGATACCGGACCCCCGGGGGTGCCGTCACCACAAGCATCGCCCTGGCCCTGGCTGCCGTTGCCGTCGTTGCCACCTTCGTGGTCGATGTACTGGCTGCGTCCATCACCGCCGCTGTGTTCGCGGCTGCGCTGCTTTATTACTGGTTCTACAGCCGCCACAGGATTGTGGCCGGCGCACCCGAAGAGGAGTTTGCACAGCTCGCGGCAGCCGAAGCCGAACTCAGCAACTGATTCACGCTCGCCGGCACTGTCCGGCGGAGAGCACGGATCACGTCCAACACCCCGATCGAAGTTATGGAAATCAAATGACCAATGAAATCGCAGTGAAAGACTCCCCGGCAAGGCTGACCGTCGAGGAGCTGAAGCAGAAGGTTGCCTCAGGTGAAATCGACACGGTGGTCGTAGCCATCACCGACTCGCTGGGCCGGTTGCAGGGCAAGCGCTGCGGCGCGAGGTCCTTCCTCGAGGACGTCCTCGGACATGGGGCCGAAGGCTGCAACTACCTCCTTTCCGTCGACGTGGAAATGAACACGGTCGATGGATACGCAATGTCGTCCTGGGCAAACGGCTACGGTGACATGGTCATGCGGCCCGACGTCAGTACGCTTCGGCTGGTGCCGTGGCTGGCGGGCACGGCGATGGTCCAGTGCGACATCCTCTGGCTTGATGGCCGCCCCGTCACCCAGTCGCCGCGGCAGATCCTTCGTGCCCAGATCGAACGCCTCGAGGCCCTCGGATACCGTGCCCACATCGGCACGGAACTTGAGTTCATCATGTTCGACGACAGCTACGAGCAGGCATGGGACAAGCAGTATGTGGGGCTGAAGCCGTCCACCCGCTACAACGTCGATTACTCCCTGCTTGCGACGGCCGGCCTCGAACCGGTCATCCGCGACATCCGCAACAGCATGGAAAGCGCCGGGCTCGTCGTCGAATCCTCAAAGGGTGAGTGCAACCACGGCCAGCAGGAAATCACCTTCAGGTACGCAGAAGCGCTCCAAGCCTGCGACAGCCACGCGTTCTACAAGAACGGTGCCAAGGAGATCGCGGGCAAGCACGGCAAAAGCATCACGTTCATGGCCAAGTACAACGAGCGGGAAGGCAGTTCCTGCCATATCCACTTCAGCCTGACGGACCTGGACGGCAATCCGGTGCTTGCAGGTGACGGTGAGCACGGCTTCAGCCCCCTGATGGAGCATTTCGTCGCGGGCCAGCTGGCAGCCATGAAGGAACTCTCGTACTTCCTGGCGCCAAACATCAACTCGTACAAGCGCTTCGTCGAGGGCAGCTTCGCACCGACCGCCATCGCGTGGGGCCTGGACAACCGCAGTTGTGCACTGCGCATCGTGGGGCGCGGCGCCGGCCTCCGCGTGGAAAACCGGGTGGGCGGCGGTGACGTCAACCCGTATCTGGCCGCGGCAGCACTGATTGCGGCAGCCATTCACGGCATCGAGAACGAGTTGCCCCTGGAGCCCGTCATGGCCGGGAACGCCTACGAGTCCACTGCCGACCGGATCCCGACGACGCTTCGTGACTCGCGCTCACTGCTGGTCACCAGCGAAATCGCCCGCAAGTCCTTCGGCGACGAAGTGGTGGACCACTATGTGCACGCGGCCGACGTCGAGCTCAAGGCATTCGACAGTGCAGTCACAGATTGGGAGCACAAGCGTGGCTTTGAACGTCTCTGATTCCTACCGGCCGAGAATCGGCCTCACCACCTACTACCAAGAGGCCGCCTGGGGAGTCTGGAAGGCCGATGCGGCCATCCTGCCCGGAACCTATGTACAGGCAGTGGTCGCTGCCGGCGGCACGCCGGTTCTGCTGCCGCCGGTAGGCACAGACTCCACAATCGTTGACCTCCTGGACGGGCTCATCATCGCGGGGGGAACCGACGTCGGCCCGGAGCAGTACGGCGCGGAGCCCCATGAACTGACCCGCTCCCAACCGGCGAGGGACACCCATGACATCGCCCTGACCAGGGCGGCGCTGGCCACAGGGCTTCCGCTGTTTTCCATCTGCCGCGGCGCCCAAATCCTCAACGTGGCCCTGGGAGGATCCCTGATCCAACACGTCCCGGACGTCAATCCGGGCGCAGCCCGGTACCAGCCGGCGCCCGGAGTGTTTGGCAACGTCGAGTTCACCACCGCGCCCGGCAGCATCAGCGAAAGCCTGCTCGGGCCACGGGCCAGCGCCCCCTGCTACCACCACCAGGCCATGGACCGGATCGCGGATGGACTGTCTGTGACGGCGGCGTCGCAGGACGGAACCGTACAGGCACTCGAGACGACAGCAGGGGGATGGGTGCTGGGAGTGCAGTACCACCCCGAACAGAACCCGGAGGACCTGCGTCTTTTCAGGGGATTTGTTGAAGCAGCCCGCAACTACCGCCAAGTACGAACGGAGAACCTAGTCGATGTCCACCAGCACGTTTGACGTCCTGAACCCGGCCACGGAAGAGATCATTGAAACGGTCCCGCTCGCCACACTGGAAGAAACGGACCGCGCCATCGAAAAGGCCGCCGTGACCTTTGAAACGTGGCGCAACGTCTCACCCGCCGACCGGGCACTGCTGCTGCGCCGCTTCGCCGCTGCAGTGGATGCCGACCTTGAGAACCTCGCCCAACTCGAAGTGATCAACGCCGGCCACACCATCGGAAACGCCCGGTGGGAGGCAGGAAACGTCCGGGATGTCCTCGCGTACTATTCCGGCGCACCCGAACGCCACACGGGCCAGCAGATACCTGTTGCCGGAGGCGTCAATGTCACCTTCAACGAACCCTTGGGTGTTGTGGGAGTTATCGTCCCGTGGAACTTCCCGATGCCCATTGCCGCGTGGGGATTTGCTCCGGCGCTTGCAGCGGGCAACACCGTCGTCCTCAAGCCTGCCGAGCTGACGCCGTTGACCGCCCTGCGCCTCGGGCAGCTGGCGCGGGAAGCCGGACTGCCCGACGGCGTGCTCCAGATCATTCCCGGCAAGGGATCCGTCGTCGGTGAGCGCTTCGTCACACACCCGGCTGTGCGCAAGGTGGTTTTCACCGGTTCAACGGGCGTCGGCAAGCGGATCATGGCCGGCTGCGCTGAGCAGGTTAAGCCGGTGACGCTGGAGCTGGGCGGCAAGAGCGCGAACATCATCTTTGCTGACGCAGATCTGGAGGCGGCCGCAGCGGCAGCCCCTGGCGGGGCCTTTGATAATGCCGGCCAGGACTGCTGCTCCCGGTCCCGCATCCTGGTTCAGCACGATGTGTACGAACGGTTCCTCGAACTGCTTGAACCTGCCGTCAAAGCGCTGAAAGTCGGGGACCCCCGCGACGAGGACGTGTTCATGGGGCCGCTGATTTCCGCCGCGCAGCACCGCGCCGTGGCAGGCTTCGTGCCTGATGGCGCGCCCGTCGCATTCCGCGGATCGGCGCCCGAAGGCAAGGGGTTCTGGTTCCCGCCCACCGTCCTGACTCCGTCCCGCGAGGACAGGGTGATGCAAGAGGAGATCTTTGGCCCGGTCGTGGCAGTAGTCCCCTTCAAGGACGAAGCTGACGCGCTCCACCTGGCCAACGACACCATCTACGGATTGTCCGGCTCCATCTGGACCAGGGACATCGGACGCGCACTGCGGGTTGCCCGCGGACTGGAATCCGGAAACCTGTCCGTCAACTCGCATTCATCCGTCAGGTACTCCACGCCGTTTGGCGGATTCAAGCAGTCAGGCCTGGGCCGTGAGCTGGGACCTGACGCCCTCAACGCCTTCACCGAAACCAAGAACGTTTTCATCTCCACCACCGCCTGAACACAAGACGAGGAAAAGCAAAATGATTGAAGTCATCTCCAACCGACTCAAAGGCCGCAGCGCAGTCATCACCGGCGGCGCAAGCGGAATCGGACTAGCCACCGCACGTCGGTTCGCATCCGAGGGGGCGCACGTTGTGATCGCCGATCTCGATCCGACCGCCGGGCAGCGTGCCGCCGAAGAAATCGACGGCCTCTTCGTCAAAGTGGACGTCACCAGCGAGGAAGAGGTCAAGAACCTCTACGCCGTGACCAACGAAACCTACGGCAGCGTGGACATCTCGTTCAACAATGCCGGCATCTCTCCGGCGGACGACGCCTCCATCATCGACACGGGCATCGACGCCTGGCGGAGGGTGCAGGAAGTGAACCTCACGTCCGTGTTCTACTGCTGCAAGTACGCCCTGCCCTACATGCAGGCGCAGGGCAAAGGGTCCATCATCAACACGGCATCCTTTGTCGCGGTAATGGGCGCAGCCACGTCCCAGATCTCGTACAGCGCCTCCAAGGGCGGCGTCCTGTCGATGAGCCGTGAACTCGGGGTCCAGTTCGCCCGCGAGGGCATCCGGGTAAACGCCCTGTGCCCCGGCCCCGTCAACACGCCCCTGCTGAAAGAGCTTTTTGCCAAGGACCCCGAGAAGGCCGCCCGCCGGCTGATCCATGTTCCCCTCGGCAGGTTCGCCGAACCTGAAGAGCTGGCCGCTGCCGTGGCCTTCCTTGCCAGCGATGATGCGTCATTCATCACCGCCTCCACCTTCCTCGTCGATGGCGGCATTGCCGGAGCCTACGTGACCCCCGAGTAGGCAGCGAGTTCACGCTGAGGGCCACGCTGGGCGTGGCCCTCAGCGCTTTAGTGGCGCACCGGTGCCGCGGTCAGGCGACCGCCGCACCCACGGCAGCGGGCGCCGGGCTGCTCCGGGTAGTCCAGGTACCGTCCGCGGAGGTCGCAGACGGTCTGGCCGCGGCCCGGCCCAAAAGTGGTGTCGACGTCGACACGCACCGCCGGGGCGACGGCGGCTTTGACGCCGCCCACCGCGAGCGCGGCGGCGAGGGGGTCGTGCATGGCGGAGCAGGCACGGCCGAAGATGCCTTCGTAGAACCGGAAGTAGTGGCCGAGCATCGCCCCCAGCGCCTGCGGAACCGGGTGGCCGGCGGCCAGCAGCTCCTGCCGGTGGCTTTCCTTCAGCACGTTGGACATGGTCACGTCCAGCGGCACCAGGGTGATGTTCCAGTCGGCGGCGAAGACATCCGCGGCGGCCTCGGGGTCGTTCCTTCGGGAGCGCCAGCCCGCGGATCCGGGTTCGGCCCGCCCGGTGTCTGTGTCGAGCCCGGCGCCGACTGCTGGCTCTGGGAATCGGCCCTGATCCGCGACGGCGGGGCCATCGGCCACCTGCAGGAGAACTTCTCCGCCGGGCCGGTCAGCTTCGGTAGGCGGCCTGACCATCCGCTTGGACACTTACCGCTGCCATTCTCAGACAATTTTGGAGGCTAGCCGCGGACGGGTCAGAAACGGTCGTCATTGACCTGGGGGGGAAGAGCGAAGCCGGGTGCTATTCTCACCCGGCTTCCCTCCTTCTGGTCTTGTGGATTTGATCGCTTTATTGCGGTCTTCCTTGATCGCCTACGCGTGGTCGTTGTCGCGCATGCGGACGGCTACAACGACGCCGGATACTGCGGTGAGCGCGGCGATGGCGGCGATGGCGGTGGGAATGCCGTAGAGGTCGGCGAGGATGCCGGAGAGGAGCGCACCGACTGCAAAGCCGCCGTCGCGCCACAATCTATATACGCCCACGGATCGCGCCCGCCAGGCAGGGTGGGCTACGTCGCCGATGGCAGCCAGCAGGGTTGGGTAGACCATGGCCGTACCGAGTCCCAGGACGATGGCGGCTCCGAGCCATGGGCCGAAGCTGTGGGCTGAGGCGGTGATTCCCAAACCCGCGGCCTGGACGATCATGCCGGTTGTGATGAACCATTTTCGGCCCCACCGGTCGGACGCGGCGCCGGTAACCAGTTGGGCGGCGCCCCAGGCTGCGGGGTAGGCGGCGGCAAGGATGCCGATCTGGCCTAGGTTCAGCCCGGCGCTGGCGAACAGGACGGGGAAGAGTCCCCAGGCCAGGCCGTCGTTGAGGTTGTTGACGAGGCCGGCTTGGCTTGCTGCTGAGAGGGACCGGTCCTTGAAGCTGGTGAGGGTAAACACCTGGCCGGTCGTGAGTCCAGCATGGGCGCTGCTGTGGGCCTCTACGTGCTGGGTGGCCTCGGTCTGGGCGTGGTGGTGGGTTTCCCTGACGGCAAGGACTGTCAGTCCAAGGCCCAGGGCGATGTAGGCGGCTCCGAGCAGGAAGGGGGCAGGGCGGAGGCCGTAGGTGGTGGCCAGGTAGCCGGTAACCAGTGCGGTCACGGCGACGCCCAGGTAGCCGGCCGCCTCGTTAAAGCCCATGGCCAGGCCGCGCCGCTTCGGGCCCACGAGATCCATTTTCATGATGACCGCGGTGGACCAGGTGAGGCCCTGACTGATGCCGAGCAGCACGTTGGCCGCCACGATCCAGGCCCAGGATGGGCCAAGGATGAGCATAAGCGGAACCGGTACAGCGGCCAGCCAGCCAGCGACGAGAACAGGTTTGCGGCCATACCTGTCGGAAAGCGTTCCGGCGAAGTAGTTCATCGCGGCCTTGGACAGGCCGAACGCCAAGATGTACGTCAGCGCGCCTGTGTACAGGTCGAGGTGGAATGTTTGTGAGGCGAGCAGGGGCAGGACGGTGCGTTCCTGGCCAAGGGTGCCGCCGACCAGGGCGTTGACGGTGACCAGCAGCATGAACTGGGCCAGGTTCTGCCGCAGGCCCAGCGCGAGCCCGGTTGAACCGGAGGCGTTCGGAAGTGTTTTGCCCGGCATTGGTTGTTCCGTCCTGGTCAGTGACATGAAGGTGGCCCGGGTGCGTTGGGGGAACGCGCCCGGGCCGGGAGCCCGGGCTGGAGGGGGGTCCTGCCCGGACGGTTTTAGGGTGGTTGGGCCTTTAGGCTGCGGGGACGCTGTTGTGCCAGGTGCTCCACGCGGCGTAGCTGCCGTCTAGTTCGACGACGTCGTACCCGGCCCGGCGCAGGGCACTGGCGGCCACGGAGTTCCGGACACCGGACTGGCAGTACGTCACGATCGTTCCCTCGCCCGGGAGCTTGTCCAGGTGCCACATCACGCGGCCCCCGCTGAGCTGGTACGAACCCGGGATGTTGCCGGCGATGTGCTCGCTGCGGTTGCGCACGTCCAGAACCATGGCCGCGTCGAAGCCCTTGAGTTCCTCGGGCTGGATCAGCTTGGGGGTGAAGGTGGGCAGCCCCTCGATGCTGGTGACGTAACCGGCGACGTTGTCGATGCCGACCCGGACCAGGTGGTCCCACATGTCCTGCGCAGCCTCCTGGTCCTTGGCCAGGAGGACCAGCGGGTTCCTGTCCGTCTCGGGGTTCACTACCCAGGCACCGTAGCTGGCCACGGACTTCCCGGCCGGAACGTTCAGCGAACGGACTACCGTGCCTTCGTGGACTTCGGAATTGGGGCGGGTGTCGATGAAGGTCAGGGTGTCCTCGGCCAGGCCTGCGGCGACCATGCCGGTCGCCAGTTCGGCCAGCGGGGTGCGTTCGCCCATGACGGCCGGGCCGACGCGGTTTTCGCGCTTCATCCGGCCGAAGTAGGCGTGCGCGTCAGGCTGTCCATCGAGGAGCTCGTCGATGAAACCCTGCTCGTCGTTGGCGGCCAAGTAAGGTCCCCACCAGGAGTAGAGCCGCTCGTAGCCCACAGTCGACGACGGGATAGCACCCAGTGCCTTGCCGCAGGCGCTGCCGGCGCCGTGAGCGGGGTGGACCTGGACATAATCGGGAAGGGTGAGGAACTTGTCCCGCAGGCTGGCGAAGAGCTGCTTGGCGCCTTCAAAGCGGGTGTCCACGCCGCCCGCTGCCTCGTCCAGCAGGTCGGGCCGGCCTAAGTCGCCGGAGAAGACAAAGTCACCGGAGAGCAGGTAGCCGGGCTGGTCGCTGAACGCGCCGTCAGTGACCAGGAAGGACAGGTGCTCCGGCGTGTGTCCGGGGGTGTGGACAGCCTGGATGCTGATGTTGCCGACGGTGATCTTGTCACCGTCGTAGAGGCGTTCGCCGTCGAATTCGTACTGCCACTCCGGTCCGCCCTCGCCGGAAACGTAGATCTTCGCGCCGGTCGCTGCGGCCAGTTCGCGGGTGCCGGAAAGGTAGTCGGCGTGGATGTGGGTCTCGGTGACGGCCACGACCTTCATGCCGTTCTTCTCGGCAAGCTCCTGGTAGACCGCGATGTCGCGGCGGCCGTCGACAACAACGGCGGTGCCGTTGGCCTGGCAGCCGATCAGGTAGCTGGCCTGGGCAAGGTCTTCATCGTAAATGCGCTCGATAAGCATCTGGTGCTCTCCTTCATGAAGGGGGTCTCTGATAACAAGTTTAGATACCCCGGGGGGTATAACGCAAGGGGACTGCCGCCAAGGTCATTTGGGCGCGGCGGCCGGGGCCGGTCAGGCGTGCTGGTGGCCGGCCTCGGCGCGGAGTTTGTCCGGGTCCAGGTTTTTCACGGCCTGGATGACTTCCTCCAGGCCCGTGGCGTTCAGGGCGCCGGGCTGGGAGAAGACCAGGGTCTTGTCCTTGAAGGCCATCAGGGTGGGGATGGACGTGATGTTCGCTGCGGCAGCGAGGGCCTGCTCGGCTTCGGTATCCACCTTGGCGAAGGTAATGTCCGGGTGGCGCTCTGCTGCGGCGCCGTAAGTGGGGGCGAACATGCGGCAGGGCCCGCACCAGGCTGCCCAGAAGTCGACAAAGACGATGTGGTTGTCCTCCAGGGTCTGGGCGAAGGATTGGCCGGTGATGTCGATGGTTGCCATGATCTGTCGTGTCCTTTCGGGCGGGTTGTGTGGTTGCCCTGCGGCGGGGGCTAGGTGGTGGGGAGTCCGGCGCGGGTCCAGGCGGTCATGCCGCCGGCCATGGTGTCCGCTTTGTAGCCGGCGCCGTTGAGGGCATCGGCGACGGCGGCGCTGCGGTTGCCGCTGCGGCATACGGCGATCACGGGGATGGCAGGGTCCAGCTCGCCCAGGCGCGCCTGCAGCTGGCCCATCGGGATGTGCAGGGCGCCGGGGATCATGCCCTCCGCGACTTCGAAGTCCTCTCGGACGTCGAGGATCCGGGCGGTGGAGCGGCGCTGTTCGGCTTCGGTGATGGTGATTTCAGCCATGATGGTTCTCCTTCGAAGTGGTTTTCGGCTGGTGGGGAGGTCCTTGTCCAGGTGTGGGTGCTTGCTCAGCGGACGGGTTCGCCGGCTTGGCGCCAGGCGGCCATGCCGCCGCGCACCGAGTAGGCGTCGTAACCCTTGGCGGCCAGGAACCGGGCTGCTGAGGCGGAGCGTACGCCGGAGGCGCAGACGGCGATCACCGGGCGGGTTCTCTGGATGCCGGCGGTGCTTGTCTGCAGCCGATCAAGTGGGACGTGCGTGGCCTGCGGCGCGCGGCCGGTCCGCCATTCCTGGGCTGACCTGACGTCGATGAGCGTGGCCCCGGAACCCAGGAGTTCCATGGCCTGCGCCACGGAGATGGTCTTGTAGGGCTTGCTGAAGGCCTTCTTGAGGGAATCGATCAGTCCCTTGGTGTTCTCCTCTGTGGATGGGTCAGGCGGTAACGGCGCCGGCGGTGACCCATGCCGCGACGGCAAAGATGAGTACCGCGAAAGAGATGCGGATGTGTTTGTCCTTGAGGCGGCGGGCAAACCGGGCGGCAACGACCGATCCCACGATGGCCGGTACCGCGAACGCCAGCGTGGTGGCCCAGTCGATGGTGTAGCCGGCGGCGTGGGCGCTGAACCCCGCCGCGGAGTTGACGACGATGATTGCCAGCGAGGTCCCAACGGCCTGCTTCATGCGCAGCCCCAGCAAGATGGTCAGCGCGGGGGTGATGAGGAAGCCGCCGCCCACGCCGAGCAGTCCGGTGAGGAACCCGACGAGCAGGCCCACCCCCACGGCCTTCGGGGCGCAGGACCGGAAGGCCCTGCCCGGCCCGGTGCTGCAGGATCCCTCGGTTTCGCGGGTCTTCATGAGCATGCGGATGCCCGCGGCCACCATGATCACCGCAAATACCAGCATCAGGATGTTGGGATCCAGCAGCTTGCCTACGGCCGCACCAGCCCAGGCTGCAGGGACGCCGGCACCTCCCACCAGTGCTATCACCGGCCAGTTCAGGCCCTCGCGGATCCTGGGGATCAGGGCTGCCAGCGAGGATATGCCCACGACCAGCAGCGAGGTAGGAATGGCCTGGGCAGCGCTCATCCCGACGCCGTAGACCAGGGCTGGAACGGCGATGATGGACCCGCCGCCGCCCACTACGCCCAGGACGATGCCGACGACGAGCCCCAGACCCAGGGCCGGGATCATGCCGCGGCGTCCTCTGTGGCCGTCTGCAGAGGAAGCTGCAGGATGGCGCTTTCGCGGGTAAGTTCCTTGGCGGCCTTGTTCCACGGCATGGCAGAGAGGGCATTGCCCATGGCGCAGGTGTTGGTCGCCGCGGAGAACGTCAGCCCGGCGCCGATGGCGCCGGCCAACATCCGGACCTTTGGGGAAACGAACCTGCCCCCGGCCAGGCCCAGCATCACCAGGGAGCCTGCGGCCAGGCGGACCTGGCGCTCCAGGTCCCAGCGGCCCTTGCCCTTGACCACGTCGCCGCCGGCAGCAGCGAAGCCGGGAACGCCGCCGGTGAGCACGTAGGCGGTGTCGAGGCCCACGGTGGCCATGCGCTGCCGGGCCTGCTCGGCGCGCACGCCGGACTGGCAGACCAGGACCACGCGGGAGCCCAGCCGGGCGGCGAGCTCGTCGGTGTGCTCGGACAGCAGCGGCAGCGGCACGTTGTAGGAGCCGCGGATGTGCATGGATTCGAATTCGGCAGCGGAACGCACGTCGATGACGACGAGGTCCTGGTGTTCAGTGATCCAGGTCTGGAGGGTTTCGGGGGCGAGTGCCGTAACGGCGACGGTGGCTTTGGAGGGGGAAGTCATAAGTGGCCTCTCGGAAGGGGTCGGGTGGATACCCCACCGAGTATTACAGATACCCCCCGGGGTAGTCAAAACACCCGTGGGGGTATATGGTTGAGGGCAGCACCCCATCGATGGAGAACCCCTATGGAATTGAACCCAACCGAACTCACGCCCGTGATCAACCGCCTCAAGCGCGCCCAGGGCCAGCTCGCCGCTGTCACCCGGATGCTCGAGGAAGGGCGGGACTGCAAAGACGTAGTCACCCAGCTGGCGGCCGTGTCCAAAGCCCTTGACCGGGCCGGCTTCGCCATCATCGCTACGGGCCTTGAGCAGTGCATCGTCCAAAAGGACGCCACCATGGACAAGAAGGACCTGGAGAAGCTCTTCCTCTCCCTTGCCTGACCAGACCCCCGTTTCAGCCCCCAAAGGAGAACCATGACGTACACGCTCAGCACGACCATCGATCTTCCATGGGACGAAGCCGTGAAGCGCACCCGGGAGGCCTTGGCAGCCCAGGGATTCGGGGTCCTCACCGAAATCGACGTCCGGTCCACGTTCGAAGCCAAACTGGGTGTCGAAGCCGCTGACGCCGTCGGTGACTACGTCATCCTCGGTGCCTGTAACCCCGCACTGGCCAGCCGCGCCCTTGCCGCCGAACCCGAGATTGGAGCACTCCTGCCCTGTAATGTCGTCGTACGCCGCGGCCAGGATGCAGGAGTCACCACCATCGAGGCCATCGACCCACAGACCATGGTCCAGCTCAGCGCTGCTCCTGCCGTCAAGGAAATCGCCGACGACGCCGGTACCCGCCTCCGGAACACCCTCGCAGCACTAAACAGCTGACACGGACAACCATGACCGCCAACGAGGGCTCACCCATGTCATCACCAGGACCGAATGATCCGGGCCGGCTCCTCCATGCAGCCGGTCCGCTTGATGCGGAATCACTGGCCGGCGTGCTGCGCAGTTCAGCCAATGCCCGAGCGGCACTTAAGCACGGCCCGGCGATCGAAGTGGTCGTTCAAGGCGCAGGTGTCCGACTGCTCACCAGACACTCGCCGATCAAAGAGGCGATCACCAATATCCGGCAACTCGGCGTAGAAATTCTCGCGTGTGCAAACAGCCTGCGCTCAGCAGGACTGGAAACAGCTGACCTTGCCGTTCGCATCGGCACTGTTCCAGCAGCAGTGGCGCACCTGACGAAACGCCAGTGGCAAGGCTGGGCCTACGTCAGGCCCTGAGCACCATCCCACCCACCTGCGCCCGGAGACACCACATGCGCGCGCGTCAATGCCGGTATTGTCGCTGCTAGACAGAACGGGACGCGCTTTGGCAGGCCAGCCTCCGATCCGATTGTTATCGCAGACAAGCTGTCAGCGCCGGACCCAAGGGCGAAGGGGCGTACGGCCGAAGACGCGGCTCGCCTGGTGGGCTGGAGCCGGGCAACGTTGTACCGACATCAGCACGCTCTTGCCGCCCGAGAGAGTACCCGTACTTAGTGCTGGTGACATCCTCATCATGGGATTGAACGGGAAACCGGACCGGCCTTGGCTGACCACTGTTACGGACGATCATTCCAGGGCAATCTGCGGCTACATGGTCTTTACCGGTGCTCCCTCAGCCCTCAACACCGCACTCTCACTGCGGCAGGCCGTCTGGCGGAAGAGTGATCCCGCCTGGGCGATGTGCGGCATTCCCGACATCCTGCACGTGGACCACGGCTCTGACTTCACCAGCAACCACATCGAACGCACGCGCTTCTTCGGCACCGTCAACACCGATTTTTTAGCCTCGCTCCCCGGCCACCTCGGCCCCGGGAGCCGCAAACCACAACCCTCCCTCGACCTTCCCCGGCTAGACCAAGCCATTGGCACATTCATTGCCACCTACAACGAAAGACCCCACCAGGAACTCGGGCATTCTCCTCGGGACGCCTGGGTCTCCGACGGCTTGCTTCCCCGGTTGCCCGACAGCCTCGAACTGCTCGACGGCCTACTGCTCACCGTGCCCAAACACCGCACGGTGCAACGCGACGGCATCCACTTCCAAGGCCAGCGCTATCTCGCCCCAACACTCGCCCCGTTCGTCGGACACACCTTAACGATCCGCTATGACCCCCGCGACATCTCCGAAATCCGCCGGGTGATCTATGCGACCAACGCGATCGAATCCCTCAACGCCCGCTACCGGCGCGCGGTGCGGGCGAGGGGCCATTTCCCGAACGATGCCGCGGCGCTGAAATGCCTCTACCTCGTGACCCGGTCCCTTGACCCCACAGGGCAGGGCCACGCACGATGGGCCACGAGGTGGAAACCGGCTTTGAACGCGTTCGCGATCGCATTCGAGGGCAGAATCAACTAACCACAAGCCAGGCCAGACCCACCGTTTTTCTGACAGACCCGCCAGCGCAGCATGGTTACTGGGTGCCGCCCCTCGGTTCGTCCTCGAGGTCCTTAGGTGCCGTGAGATCCATCTCGAGCAGCGGCACCACTTTGGACTTGGTGATGAAGCGGTGGGCCAGCCATAGAACGATGAAGACTGGCAACCCGATGTAGGAGGAAAGCACCTCCATGGTCCGTCCGGCAAGCACAGCCTCGTAGTTCTGTCCCGCGATGACCAGTATCAGCAGGGCGAACGCCAGCAGTGGGCCAATGGGGAACAGCGATGCTTTGTATGGCAGGTCGCTGACCTTGTTTCCCTGGGCCAGGAAGCCGCGCCTGAAACGGTAGTGGGAGACCGCGATTCCCGCCCAGACGATGAAGCCGCATAGGCCTGACATGTTCAGCAGCCAGGAGTAGGCTGCACCCTGACCGACGATCGCGGAGAGGAACCCGAAGAGTCCCACGGCCGCGGTCGCCATCAACGCCGGGATCGGCACACCACGCCCATTGGTTCGGCCGAAGATCTTCGGGGCCATGCCGTCGTGGGCCATGGCGTAGAGCATCCGGGTGGAGGCATACAGTCCGGAGTTGCCCGCGGACAGGATGGCGGTCAGGATCACGGCGTTCATCAAGGCCGCTGCGAAGGCGATTCCGGCGCGCGAGAAGACCAGGGTAAACGGCGATGCTGCAATATCGGACTCGCCGGAGGCCAGCAGGCTCGGATCGCTGAACGGGATCAGGCAGCCGATGATAAAGATGGCACCAATGTAGAAAAGCATGATGCGCCAGAAGACAGTGCGGATAGCCTTCGGCACTTCGCGACGCGGGTTCTTGGCTTCGCCTGCGGCGACTCCCACGAGCTCGGTGCCCTGGAAGGAGAACCCGGCAACCATGAAGACCGAGATGATCGAGACCCAACCCCCATGGAACACGTCATCGCGGTTTTCCCAGTTGCTCAGTCCCGGAGAGTTATCCCCGAGGATGCCGAAAATCATCAGCACGCCGGCGATCAGGAAGAGCACCACTGCGCTGACCTTGATCAGGGAGAGCCAGAACTCCGACTCACCAAAGGACTTCGCCGAGAGGGCATTGAGCCCGGTCAACACCAGCAGGAAGATCCCGGCCCACACCCATCCTGGGACCCCCGGGAACCAGAAGTCCATGATGATTCCGGCCGCGACCAGCTCGGCGGCCACTGTGATGGCCCAGTTGAACCAATAGTTCCAGCCGATCGCGAACCCAAAGGACGGGGAGACGAAACGGGTGGCAAAGGACTGGAAAGAACCGGCGACCGGAATCTTGGCCGCCATCTCGCCCAGTGACTGCATCAACAGGAATACCATCAGCCCGACCAGCGCGTAGGCGAGCAACGCACCGCCGGGACCCGCCTGGGAAATGGTGCTGCCCGAGGCCACGAACAGCCCGGTACCGATAGCACCGCCGATAGCGATCATCTGCAGGTGGCGGCTGCTTAGCCCGCGCTTGAGTTCGTTGCCGGTTTCGCCGGAGGCGCGATCTGCCCCTATCGCAATAGAGGACCCCTGTAGGGCTGTTTCATCGGGTTTGATGTCTACGGAAGTTCCGCTCATTGGTGTCATGCAACACCGCCAAGGGAGCTAAGAATCAGTCCTGAACCGGAGCAAAGAGCGGTTTCAGGGGTGGTGCCGGGAGCAATAGCCCGATCACTTATTTGCGTGTGGGAGCCAAGTCCCATGGTGCCTCCGAAAAGGTAGCTGCGGTGGATTAAAGCCTTCCGGAGCCCCGGTCCGGGAAGGATGGTGATCAAGCTAACACACGTGAAGGGAGCGACCTTTGGCGTGGCGAATGTTGCACGCCCCACGGGTCAAGTCCTTACGCATGGGCATGGGTTACTCGATTTGAGCCTAAGGGTTGCTGATTTGATCGTGCCCGGTAGGTAAGCAGGTCTGACGATCTGCTATGGCAGGCGGCTGCCGTTAGCCGAATGATGCCAGGGGTGTCCGCGAGCCGCCCGAACAACGCTGGAGCCCCGGCTTATTCAATCGAGATGCGCCGTTTCTGGGATGCCCTAAAGACCCCCGACCTTAAGGCCCAGCGAAGGCATAGCAGCGAAGAGACAGCCACCAGCAAAAGTATTTCTAATGCATGAGCAAATAACCCTTCACGGATTCTTACGCACTGCTAGCTTCTTCAGGAATCCCCTCATCGGAAGGAACCAGCATGTCTGTAATCGCAAACCCGGAAGTGACAACCACCCGGGCAGAAGACCTCAAGGCGCTCCCGGCATGGCAGGCTCTGAAGGCAGCCGTCATCGGACTGCAGCAGGTTCAAGTGCAGGACGGTTCCGTTCCGGAACCCGCTGACCATGACCACGCCCGCCAGAATGTCGGCATCATTACTGACTCAATCAATGACCTGCGCCCCCACCTCCCCCACGACTCGGACTACCTTGAACTGCTCGTGCAGGACTTCCAGCGGTGGGCGTCCGAGGGCTTCGCCGTGCCGGATTTCCTCGACTCATTGGTAGCCTTCCACCCCGAGCAGTGGCGCATCGATGGGCTGCCGCACCTGGTTGTGTTCCCCATGTACACGCAGAACGGCAGCACCAACCGCTACTTCGAGGCCGTCCTCATCGAGGTCATCTGGCCGTCTTTCGTCGCTGAACTGGAGGCAGCCAACTACTCCAACAAGCTGTTCGTCCCCATCAGCTTCGTCGATTTCACGCCCGGCTATGACACGAATTCAGCAGTTCTCTTCCCCGAGAGCGTGGCGGTCCGGAGCACCCCCTCCTTCACCTGGGGAGGCATCTTCGCGGACCGCGAAGCTGCCCGGTTCCGTCGCGTCCTAAAAGCTGCTGCCGGCATCACTTCCCTGGACCTGCCGGCCGACGCCGCGGAATTCATCGATGACCAGCACCTCACGGAGAAGACCTTCGTGATGTGGGATCTGATCCATGACCGGACCCACATGCGCGGTGACCTGCCCTTTGATCCGTTCATGATCAAGCAGCGGATGCCGTATTTCCTGTACTCCCTGGAGGAGCTCCGCTGTGACCTGACCGCCTTCCGCGAATCAGTCCTCATCGAGCGGGACGAAACGGCGTCCGAGGACGCCCGCAAGCACGCCAAGCTGGTCCAGTACGCCGTGATCTTCGACCGCATTTTCCGCTTCGCGATTACCGGGAACCGGGTCCGTAACTACGACGCCGTGGGCGGCCAGTTGCTGTTCGCCTGGATGCACCAGCACCGGGTCCTGCACTGGACCGATGGGAAGTTGAGCATCGACTGGAAGGACGTCGCCGGCGTGGTGGTCGAACTGGGTCTCCGCATCGAGGAACTCTACTGGCGTTCAATCGACCGGCCGAAGACCGCACACTGGCTGGCTGCCTACGAGCTCGTCTCGGAAACCCTCACCCCCCACCCGGCCTCCGTGTGGGCCAAGGGACCGGAGGCCCTTCCGCTCGAAGGCCCTCCCCGGGGTCTGACGGACCAGATCCTTGATGACGAATTCCCCCTGTCGATGTTCTACGAAGCACTGGAGAAGAAGATGTCCGCCGTCATTGAATCAACTGCCGGGATCACCGGTCAGAGCCCTGTGAAGACTGAGGGCGAGGTAGGCGCATGAGCCAGGACCTCTCTGGGCGTACGGTCGTCGTCGCCGGTTCGACAAGCGCAGCCGGCGTCGCGGTAGTCCGCACCCTCTCGCAAGCAGGGGCACGCGTGGCCGCCGTGGACATTCTTGAGGACCGGGTGCAGGAACTCTCGGCAGCGTACGGCAACGTCACGGGCTATGTCTGCAACCTCGCGGACCTGCAGGCCGTTGAGGACTTGGCGACGTCGGTCCGCAACGATCTGGGTCCCGTGGACGGCCTTATCCACCTTGTAGGAGGGTGGCGAGGCGGTACCGGCATCAAAGGCCAGACGGATGAAGACTGGGACTTCCTCCACACCAGCGTCCTCACCACCCTGAGGAACACCAGCCGCGCGTTTTACGATGACTTGGCTGCCTCCCCTGTGGGTCGCCTGGCCATCGTTTCCGCACAGTCCGCTTCCTCGCCCACAGCGGACGGCGCCGCCTATGCCGCCGTCAAGTCCGCCGCCGAGGCATGGACGCTGGCCGTGGCCGACGGATTCCGGCACCTGCAGGGAGGAAACGAAAGCCCCCTCTCCGCTCAGCACTCGGCCGCCCTGGTCTTCGTCGTCAAGGCTCTGGTCGATGACCGGATGCGCGCAGCCCAGCCGGAACGGAAATTTCCGGGCTTCACCGATGTCAGTGTCCTTGCCGACGCTGTGCAGCGGATCTTCGGCCTGGAGGCAGAACAGATCAACGGGCAGCGCCTGCCCCTCACGGCCGGCCACCTCGTGGGCGCACCGGCATAAGCGTCAGCGTTGGTACCAAAGCAGGCGCCCCGCACGTACTGGCGGGGCGCCTGCACGACCAGGCATGCCGGGGCTTCGCCTCGGACAACATGCTCAGGCCGGTGACGTGACCGCGGAGGCGAGCGCCGCCGTCGTACTTTCAGAGAACGAAAGCAGCGTCTCCACCAGGTGCGGGGCGAAGTCGCCGTCGAGCGCCAGCACCACCCGGCAGCGGGCGCCGGGCTGCTCCGGGTAGTCCAGGTAGAGTCCGCGGAGGTCGCAGACGGTCTGGCCGCGGCCCGGCCCAAAAGTGGTGTCGACGGCGACACGCACCGCCGGGGCGGCGGCGGCTTTGACGCCGCCCACCGCGAGCGCCGCGGCGAGGGGGTCGTGCATGGCCGAGCAGGCCCGGCCGAAGATGCCCTCGTAGAACCGGAAGTAGTGGCCGAGCATCTCCCCCAGCGCCTGCGGAACCGGGTGGCTGGCGGCCAGCAGCTCCTGCCGGTGGCTTTCCTCCAGCACGTTGGACATGGTCACGTCCAGCGGCACCATGGTGATGTTCCAGTCGGCGGCGAGGACATCCGCGGCGGCCTCGGGGTCGTTGGCGATGTTCGCCTCCGCCGCCGCCGTGATGTTGCCGGGGGCCAGCGCGGCCCCGCCCATGATGGTGATCTCCTCCACCAGCCGGGGCAGCTCCGGGTCCAAGCGCAGCGCCTCGGCGATGTTGGTGAGCGGGCCGATGGCGAGGATCCGGAGGGTGCCGGGGTGCTCGTGGGCGAGCCGCACCAGCATCTCCGCCGCGGTCTCGGACGCGAGCTCAACAGAGGCCGCCTCCAGCGAAACCTCGCCGATGCCGTTGGCGCCGTGGACGTGCGGCGCGCCGCCGCGGAACGTGCCGGCCTGCGGGTCGTGGGCGCCGAGCGCGACGGGGATGTGCGCGTGCCCGGCGAGCTGGAGCAGGTCCAGGGTGTTCCGGGCGCCGACGGCGGCACTGACGTTGCCGCTGACGGTGCCGATCCCCCGCACGTCCGCCTGCGGGGAGGCGAGCAGGTAGGCCAGGGCGAGGGCGTCGTCGATCCCGGTGTCGCAGTCGAGGTAGAACGGGTGGCTGGTGGGCGTGGTCATTGCGGTGGTTCTCGTTTCGTTGGTGCTTGGTTTGGGGTGGGGTGTCAGAGGGATTCGCCCTTGGGGGCGGCGACGAAGAGGCTGACGATGAACGCCGCCGCCGTGATGGCCACCGAGATCCAAAGCGCGGTGGCGTAGCCGGCGGAGGTGGCCTGGGCGGCGAACGGTGCCACAAGCACGACGCCGAGGCTCGCGCCGATACCGAAGGAGGCACCGTTGATGCCGGGCAGGGCGGCGGGGGCCTCCTTGGGCGAGAGCAGGACGGAGAGCCCGTTGATGGCGGTGAGGAAGAAGCCGTTGTAGAAGATGCCGAGGGATGCGACGGCGATCATCACGGCCACCTGGTTGTCGGCGAACGTGGCGGCGGCGATGGCGCAGGCCAGGCTCAGCCCGGTGCCGGCGCGGAGGGTCTTGATCCAGCCGCGGCGGTCGGCGAGCCAGCCGGCGAGCGGTGCCGCGAAGACGCCGATGAGCGCGGCCGGGGTCAGGAACAGCAGGGCGGAGACGGACGCGCTGAACCCGAAGCCCTCGTGGATGTCCTGGCTGAGCAGCACTACCGTGAAGTTGATGACGGCGAAGATGCCGGCCAGGGTCAGGACGGTGGTGGCGATGACGGGCCAGACCTGGCGGGAGCGCAGGTGGTGGACGGCGATGAGCGGGTGGCTGCGCTTCTTCTCGATCATCCAGAAGGCGGCGAAGGACGTGACGGTGCCGGCCAGCAGGGCCAGGGTGCTGGGGGCGGTCCAGCCGGCGGCCGATCCGCCGGAGACGAAGTAGGTGATGAAGACGAGTAACACCGAGAGCGAGCCCGCTCCCCACCAGTCCATGGCGCCGCGGACGCCCTGGGGCCGTCCCTTCGGGACGGTCTTGAGGATGCAGCCGGCGGCGACGGCGGTCAGCACCAGCACGACGACGAAGATGGACCGGAAGCCGAGGGTCTCGGCCATGAGGCCGCCGACGTAGCCGTCGACGCCGCCGATCCCGCCGTTGATGGCGGCGATGATCCCCACGGAGGTGCCGAAGAGGCGGGCGTGCAGATTCTCGCTGAGGACGATGTACGCGAGCGCGAAGACGGCGCTGGACACGCCCTGGAGGAACCTGCCGGCGACGAGCAGTGGCAGTGTGGGGGCGGCGATGCAGAGAAGGGTGCCGGCGCCCATGATGCCGAGGACCAGCAGCAGGGCGGCGCGGCGGCCGATGAAGTCGCTCCACCGCCCGATCACCGGGCCGGCGATGGCGCCGGCGAGGAAGAACATGGACTGCACGGGGGCGGCGCTGTCGGCGCCCAGGCCGAAGCTGGCGGCGATCTGGGGCAGTGCCGGGGTGACCATGCTGGCGTTGAGCTGGAAGGACAGCACGCCGAGCAGCAGCGTAGTAATGAGGAGGGCGGCGCGGCGGCCGGCGATTTGCGGCTGGTCCGCGTTTGCTTCGTTGCCGACGGCGGCTGGCGGCGAGGTGGTGACCGGGGTTGGGCTGTTCACATCAAACTCCTTTGTTCTGCAGGCGGGGTCCTGCCTTTGGGATGTGAGTTGTTATACAACCATGTATGACGAACAAGTACAACCATGACGTACACTATTTCCTAATCCAGCCGCCTCTGGCTTCACCCGATAGGACTTCCCATGAGCACTCGACTTCCTGCCGTCACCGTCGTCGGCAGCATCAACCTCGACATCATCGCCACCACGGACCGGCTTCCCACCGCCGGCGAAACCATCGGCGGCGGAATTCTGCACCAGCAGCCGGGCGGCAAGGGAGCAAACCAGGCCGTGGCCGCCGCGCGCCTGGGCGGGAGTGCCAGGATGATCGGCGCGGTGGGCGACGACGCCCAGGGCCGCCTGATGCTGGAGTCTCTTTCTGGGGCCGGCGTGGACACCGCCGATGTGGCAGTGCTCGACGGCGACACGACGGGCACCGCGCTGATCGTGGTGGACCGCGACGGCGAGAACCAGATCGTGGTGTGCCCGGGGGCGAACTCTGCGTTTTCGTTGGAGGGCGTGGAGTTCTCTGCCGACGAGACGGTGCTGTGCCAGCTTGAGGTTGGTCTGTCGGTGGTGCTGGAGGCGGCACGGCGCTCCTACGGGTTCTTTGTCCTGAACGCCGCACCTGCCATGGACCTGCCGGCGGAGCTGCTCGAGCGCTGCGATCTGGTGATCGTCAACGAGACCGAGTACGAGCTGATCCCGGCTCTGGCGGACGCGAGGCTCGTGGCGGTGACGTACGGGAAGGACGGCTCGGCAATGTTCGAGCGCGGCCGGAAGGTGGCAGAGGCACCTGCTGCTGCCGTGGCGGTGGCGAACACCATTGGCGCGGGCGATGCGTTCTGCGCTGCGCTGGTTTTGGCGCTTCGGGCGGGGCTCGACTACTCCGCGGCGCTGGCCGTGGCTAACGCTGTGGGGGCGGATGCGGTGGGTGATCCTTCATCGCAGCCGGCACTCGCTCCGCTGGAGGAGTACGTTGCCCGGGTGGCTGAAGCCGGGGTTACTGGGATGTGAATCTGGTTTTCAGGCCGGCAACGCCCGATGACTATTCAGAGGTCCGGAGAATTACTCGGGAGGCGTACCTCCAAGCCGGACACTTCACCAGCGACCACCCGTACATGAGTGTGCTGGACAACGTGGAACACCGGGCGGAGCATGCCCATGTGTGGGTGGCGGAAGCCTCCGGGACGGTGGTCGCTGCGGTGACGCTTACCTTCGCGGGGCAGCCGTACAGCGAGATCGCGATAGAAAATGAGCTCGAGTTTCGGATGCTCGCGGTTGATCCTGCCGTTCAGGGCGGCGGGGTTGGGCGTGCTGTTGTTCGTCAGGTCATCGAACACGCGCAATCACTGCCGGCCATTAGGGCGATCAGCATTACGAGTGCGACGTTGATGGAACGGGCACACGCTCTTTACAGATCCCTGGGCTTCCAGAGGGTGCCGGCCCGTGACTGGTACGTGCCCGGCGAGAACGTTCTGCTTTGGGTGTTCCGGCTGGAGCTAGAACCCTCTGTCGGTGACGGTCGAAACTGAGCCATTGTGACGGCTTGGTTGAGGCAGCAGCTCAACTATGGCCGCATATCAAGCCGGAAGATCGTAAACTGCCGCGATTAGGCGCGCACCCACAAAGCCCTAGTCCGTGGCCGATCACCGCTTCCACCGGCCTTGGTTCGTCTACTTGGAAGGCTCCGGTTGTCCCGATCGCGATCAAGTCGGTGGACGCGTGACCATCGAGTGTTCCGTGAGGGGTGGAACAAGAACCCACAAGTTCAATGCGGCCTAGGCGGACTAATTGTCGAGGAACGTGACCTGGATTCCGAGCGAGCCGAACATGCCGGTCAGCATCGCTCGCGTATTCTCGGCAGCCTGCTTCCGAAGCTCCGACTCCTCCGCGGCCGCCGTCATTTTCGTTTCGGCGAGTTGGTAGAACTCTGTTTGGGCGGGGGACTCAAAGGCATCAGCGATCCGATCCACAATGCCGCGGTCCTGGTGGTAAATATATGTCCGATCAAAATTGAGGTTGGGCTTGTCGAGTTTCGGCTCGGGCAGCCGCACAGTCACCGACTTACCGTCCGGGGATAGCGTCAGATCCTTATCGGCGAGGCCGGACAGGTCGACGTAGGTGTTGACGGTGCCCGCCGCGACGAACAGCGTCCGCTGTCCGGCGATAATGTCGGGCATCCACGCGACGTCGTCCTTTATGTCGAGCACCAGCTCAAAGTTGCCGACCGCGGCGTGGTACTGACTCAGCTCCTGTACCGATTTCAGAAGAACGGGCTGGTTCCGGTCGGTCTGGCTCACCTTAAACGGGTTGGCCCCGAACATGTTCACGACACCGAGCCCGGTTAGCGTCACCGCCGCGAGCGCACCAACCACAACCAGCGCGAAACCCTTCAAAAGCTTGCCGATCATCGGCCCCTCATCCCCCGTGAAACGCCTTGGAGCCGTTCCGATTTTTCGCCCGTCCGGCGGGTGCCGGGTGGGCTAATGCAGCCTTATTGTAACGCGTGTGCTCGAATCGAATGGCGTGTGCACGCCGAGGATAAAGTGTCGTCAGGGCTAGCCGACTAATCCCTCCCATCAAAACGCGCGAACGGTCTTACGAACAGAGCGGATCCGCACCTCCGTGGATCGCAAAAAAGCTTCCTCCGCGCGTTCAAGTCGACGTCATTCTCCCGGCTTGTTACCGGCTTGCCGTCGTGGTCTGCTGGCTGTGCCAGAATGCTCACATGAGCGAAACGACTGAAGTTGGCATCCATGTCTCCGGCGACGCAGCCGTCCTGACTGGTGACCGTGCCCTCCTGGAATCTCTAATGGCAAAGATGGACGTTGACAGCACGCGGGCAAGTCGTTTGGGGCAAGGATCTGCTGACCTCTTGGCTCAGGCGACGGGGATGGCCGCAGTAGTAAACGCCCTAGATGGAAGCTGGGTGCAGCTCACACCGGAGTCCACCCGCAGGCTGGCAGAACTTGCCCAGTTCAATCTGTCCCAGGATGGCTTTTTCAGCGGAGTCTTTCGCGGTTCCATGGGCCGCATCGATTCGTTTGCACAGTTCACCACGGGTGGCATCAACCCGGTGGCCATGGCGAACCTCGCTACGTTGACGGCAACCATGGCGTTGAGGAGCGCAGTTGCCCAGTTGGAAGATCTGGCGGAAGCCATGGACGTCAAACTGGATCGGCTGCTGGACGACAACAGAGCCAAAGCGCTGGGGGACGTGCAGGGCCTTACGGTGGTCCTGACCCGCGCATTCGAGCTCTATGAGGCGACGGGAAAAATCAGCGAAACAGCATGGTCTCAGATTGCGGGCCACGCCACGTCCCTGGCTCAGGCAAGCTCTCATGCCCTGGCCCAGATCGATACCATGACGCAGTCGCTCAACACCAAGTCGCTGGCGGAAAAGGCCGCCGCTGCGGAGACTATTGCGACCAAAGAGCTGCGCTCGTGGCTCGTTGTCCTTGCAGCGGCCCAGGCAAACCAACAGCGGCTCGAGACCCTCGAACTTGTCCACGTGCGTCAGCATGATCCCGACGCAGTTGAGGCACATGCTGCTGCCATCCGGTCAGCTATAGCCAATCGATCCGTTGCTGTCACCGGCAGGATCCAGGAGCTGGTTGATGCCTTGACCGCAGCAGCTAATGTGAGTGACTTCAATCGGGTCCGCAGCCCGCAGAAAAGCAGGATGCTGCTGGACTCTGCGGAGCGCGCTGCGGCGCTGATAGGGGTCTTCGCGCAGATTTACGGTTTGGACGGCCTGACCACCGGTGAAGTGGAACGGGAATCGTGGCGCAAGTCACTGACGGACTTCGCTAAAACCACTACGACTGCGGTGTCCTCAGGAGCCCGAGCCGTGCCGGTGGGCATCGCGAAGGTTAGTGGAGATGCTGTTATCCGCGTCGCTGGCCAGATCGAGTCGAAGAGGACCAACGGTTCGGAAAAGCTGGAGCCCGCGGAGGCTGGTCTTGATGAGATAGAGGTAACAGATTCCCGCAACGGTGACGCCAGCTAAACGCGATCGCAAATTCTCATGCAGCGCTAACCTCAATTGATGAAAAAGGAACATGCGGAGTTACCCATGGCTGAAAAAGTAAACAAAGCTGCAGCACTACTGAAAGACACGAAGGTCAAAGCAAAGGCTGGCGGAGCCAAGCTTTACTCCCTGGCCAAGGACCCGGATACGCAAGCCAAAGCGAAGAGACTGATTGAAGACGGTAAGAAAATGTATCGTGCCGCCACAAGCCCCGAGGCCAAGGAGGCCTACCGCAAAACAGCGGAGATCATTAAGAAGGCACGGAAGAAATAACACTGAACACAGGCGCTCAGGTACGCCTGTTGGTGTAAAACGCAGACGAACCGTGACCGGCCACACCGCCAAAATCAGTTCATGTTGTCGGAGCGGAGGTTCCCTCGCAGAGTTACAGGAACGCTCGGCACATGGAGGTTCAATAGCTTCCACCCAACTCCGAGCTGCGTTCGTTCGACCTCATTCGCAATGGAGCGGAGCCTGAGGCCACCTTTGTGAAGATCTTCGATTTTGCGAACTTCGTCTGCGGCGTATTTTTTGCCGTGCCGGGGACAGCCGCTTTCGTCCTCGATGTTTCCAGAAGGGGATAGCAGCAATCGAATGAGCCGAATGGCTACTTCTTTCTGATCTATCCGGATTTCTGCGGCAATCCCGGGTATGTCGAGTCCTCGCTCATAGTGATCCAGAAGCTGCACCTGCTCACTCCGAGTCCAGCGACGTTCAGTTCCGGCATAGGGGTCGAGGAGCCTGGCGCCAGAGTCATTGGTCGCGGTTCTCGTCACGATAGCCGGGGCGCTCGGCCTTGTTGGGCCATCCGAGGAACGCGGCTGCGGCACTTGATGTACCGGTTTGTCCAACCGCTGCGGGGCCTCTGGGGAGTCTTCGGTCTTCGGCGCCTCGATGCCTGTTGCCACTGCCGTCGGCACGGTTGCTCTTGGCGGCGATACTGGGCCGGGCGTGGGCGCTGAAGGCTTCGCCCTTTCCAACCGCTGGACATCCTCAGGGGCGACCTGCAGAGCCGCAGACATCGCCCGTTCCCGTCCGCGCCCGAAGAGCCACCCGGCCAAACATGCCAAGGCAACTGCCAGCAAAGATTGCTGAAAGGCGATACTGAACGCAATCCACGCAATTACAACGCCCGATACCCGCCAGCCCACCGGACTCTACCTTCGTCCGTGGTCAGGAAGCCGATGCGGCTCGCTTGAGCTACCCCGCAAGGTGCACCAACTCGCCGCGCAGTTCCATGCGTTCCGTGTCCACGCCGTACTGCAGGCCTTCGTTCAGCCGCGCGGTGACGCCAGCCGTCAGCCGTTTGCCCCCGAAGACCCGGATAGTGTCTCGGTGAAGTTCGTCCACCGAGATGCCGCCGGAGGGACGCACGATTTCGACCATGGCGTTGCGGAGCTCGACGACGCTGATGTGCTCGGGCTTGCGGACCACTTCAGGGCCGTTGGGACGGAACTCTTCCCATGACGCCTTGTCAATCGTGGCGTCCCATACGAATCCGTCAGCGTCCCGGTGGTGGGCGCTGCGGTCAAGTAGCTGCAGTACCGAGTTCATCCGCTGCGCGTTCACCTTGTTGAGGTTGAAGGCAGCGCAGGTGAGCTTTGCCAGACGCTCAACATGGATCGGCCCCTCAGCCTCCACGACGGACAGCATGGCCTCCCGGACGGCCGCGACAGACCTTCGGGACTGCAGGTTGTCCAATATGTCAATGCTTCCGAAGTTCCTTACGAGCCAGGGCTTGTAGCCTGTGCGGGCAACTTCCGCAGCGCCATCATCAGGCGTCCGGTGCCCCTCAGCCGCGTTCCGAAGCAGTCCCCCGCTAACGGCCGAGTAGGCCGCTGGAACACCTTCAGACTGCGACGAAACAGGGACATCGGGAACCACGTCAGCCGAAAGCACTTCGTCCCCGCCAGCCTCATACTCGAATGCATTGCTAGTCGAGCTGTCGGCTGCCTTAGTAAATGCGGCCTCCAGCTTGTCCAGCACCGCCTCTTTGTCGCCAATCCACGCCGGCAGCCACACACGTTCAACCGCAGGCCATCGCATCATCCGCGTCAGGACATCGCCAGGCAGCCCGTCCCGGTCTCCAGCTGTTCGCCGCGCGGCCCAAGCAGGGCTGTCCAGCAAGACCGCCATCAGCGGGCTGCCAGGCGCATCCTGCGTAGCCACACTGATGTCCACTTTGAAGTCGGACAATCCCACGTCAGTGGCAACAATAAAGCCGCGGTCCCGGAGCGCGTCGGCGATCTCTTCACGGTGAAGGTCCACCGCAGGGCTCCGGCGTCCGTCATGGGGCAGGGCGCCCGTCCCCTGCTCGGCGAGATCCAGGTAGGAGCGCAGGTGCTTTATACCCACGGAACTCGTATCCTCGGCTCGCAGCTCTGAAGGGCTGAAGCTGGAAAACACAATCACCTGCCGGCGTGCACGCGTCACGGCCACGTTGAGCCGGCGCTCTCCCCCTGCACGGTTCAGCGGGCCAAAGTTGAGCGGAAGGTAGCCCCTGTCGTTCTTGCTGAAGCCCGTCGAGAAGAGGATGACGTCGCGCTCGTCGCCCTGGACGTTTTCGAGGTTTTTGACGAACAGTCCCTCGGGATCTTCGTCGAGAGCCTTGATAATCCGTGCGTCGTCCGTGTCTCGGAGGAGCCCCTCAATCAACGCCCGCTGCTGCAGGTTGAAGGTGACTACGCCAACCGACGGCGAGTGGCTGGCACCGTTGAAGTGCTTCCGCACCTCCTCCACGATGGCGGCCGCCTCAACAGGGTTGGTGCGAAGCACTTTGGAGGGTCCCGAGCGATGGAACTGGCCGTCGACGCGCACAAAGTTAACGCCGTGACCGTCTATCCTCGGGTTGGGTGCGCCATGCGACGGGCCCGGGAACGATGAGAGTTTACTGTCGTAGTACTGCTGGTTGCTGAACGCAATTAAGGACTCATCCTGGCTGCGGTAGTGCCAGGAAAGCCACTGCCGCGGGACCCGCGCCTCGACACACTCGGAGAGAATCGATTCCATATCCTCGACTGCGGTGATCTCGCTCTCCACGTCGTCCAGAGAATCGCTGGACGACTCTGCAAATGACGTGGGCGGCATCTGCTTGCTGTCACCCACGACCACCACTGACGCGCCGCGCCCCATGGCGCCGACGGCATCTGCGACACGGATCTGCGAGGCCTCGTCAAACACCACGATGTCGAAGAGATCCGCTCGCGCCGGGAAGAAACGCGCCACCGAATCAGGGCTGACGAGCGTGCAAGGCATGATCTGTGTGATCAGGTCCGCATAGCCTTCCATGAGCTTGCGGACGGTGAGGCCACCGCGTTGTCTGGTCAGCTGTCGTTGGAGCTCCCCCATACGGCCGGACGTCGAGGCTGAGGATACTTGCCGGGAATTTACGACGCCGGCGGCCAGGTTCCGCTTCAGAAGGTCCCGTACCAGCGTGGCTCGCGTCGTGAAGCGGTCGATGGTGCGTTCGTGAGAACTGGCGTCGAAGTCCTGCAGACCCGTCGCCAGCTTCCGTTCTTCAAGAGAGCTCTCGGCGAGTCCGCGCTCGAATGCCGTGGCTGCGTCATCGGCTTCCAACCCACCATCCAGTATCGCCGCCCGGACGTCGGGGAGGCCCAATGATCGCAGCGGCTCCACGTGGTGCAGCAGCTCAAGCCACCGGTCCATGCTGCGGGATCCTGTGGCGTCGAGGGCACGTGCACCACGAGTGCTCGCCCAGACTTCCAGGAATGGAATGGCTCCTGTCCACCGCTCCAGCTCAGTGGCGTCAACGGCAGGAATTTCGGTGAGTGCATCCCACGCAGCGGCCAGCTCGTACAGCCACGCGATCACGTTTTCATGCACCGGTCGGCCAGTTTCGAGGAACCCGCGCAGCCGGGTCTGAAACGGGGCCCCGTTACCGGCGCTTGGTTGGACAGCCTGCGCTGCCCACCGCAACCAGCCGAGCCTGCGGTTGAGAGCCTCCTTGGCAGGCTCAGTCAGAGGGTTCCAGCCCTCTGGGACAGCCACACCGGGGATGCCATGTGCCTCGGCTTGGAGACCACGGATCTGATGCTGCGTATTTGCGAGATTCTGCAGCAACGGTACCAGCTCCTTCGGCCGGATCTCGGCACCCGGGTGCATGACGGCGTCGAGCTCGGCGGCCACCGCAAGCAGCCTTTTCCTGCGGCCGAAGAAGCCGCTGGCCGCGGCCTGCTCGGCGCGTCCGAGAATCTCCGGCAGAGGCAGATCCATGGCTTCCGGCCGGACTTTGTCTAAACCGGGATG
This sequence comes from Burkholderia sp. RS01, assembly GCF_039748055.1. Classification (NCBI taxonomy): domain Bacteria; kingdom Pseudomonadati; phylum Pseudomonadota; class Betaproteobacteria; order Burkholderiales; family Burkholderiaceae; genus Burkholderia; species Burkholderia sp. RS01. The sequence continues at coordinate 138,986 of NZ_JBDLAK010000009.1, read as the reverse complement.
ATTCACAGCGGCGAACGCTGCCACCAAGTTTTCAAGGTGCTGCGCTCCGGCTGACCACTTACCGGACCTAACGTCGTCCAGTGTCCCAACTGGGACACTGCGGTCTTCAAGGAGGGCAGCAAGGACGCGAAGCTCCGAGGAGGACGTCGCCGACGCCGCAACTGAAAGCAAGTCATCAACTGAACGGATGGCGTCGAGCGCTGCATCGATGCGACGGCCTGCATCCGTAATCCGAGGGGCGTCAACCCCATCCGGTGCAGTCGCGATGAAGCGCCACGGATGGTTCTTGGCTGGCCGGGCCCGGTCGGTGAATTCGGGCAGCTCACGAAGCAATGCACGCACCGGCTCGAGGACCGTGTCATTGGCAGTGGACGTGAACTGCGTAGTCAGCGGGAGCGTAGGGTCGCCGGGTTCGAAAGTCAGGGTCTTCGTGCGGGCGCTGTAGAGCGACAGTTGAGCCCCGTTCTCCTCATGGAGGTGGCCGGCGTAGCGAATGAGTCCCCTGCGTGCAGCCGCCAGGTCCGTGGAGGCAGTGTCCAGCCGCTGCTGATCAGAACTGAGGCTGAGTTCCAGCGCATGCTTGATCTGGGCGCGGACCATGGCCGGTTTGCTTCCCTTGTCGTGCAGGTCAAGGGAGAAGGGCCCCATGCCCACCTCTTCGAGACGCTTCTGGACGACATCAAGGGCTGCCCGTTTTTCAGCAACGAAGAGGACTCGTTTGCCTTCGACGATGGCTCGCGTCAGTAGGTTGGTGATGGTCTGGGACTTGCCTGTTCCTGGAGGTCCTTCCAGCACAAACGTCTGGCCCGCGACGGCGGAGGCGACGGCCTGCAGCTGGGATGAGTCCGCGGGGATCGGGCATGTCGCGGCAAGAGCGTCGAGGTCAGGCTCCTCAGCTGCTTTCAAGGGATCCTGGAAGATCTCGGTAGGGCTGCTGATGAGGTGGTGAACGAGACGGTTTTTCCCGAACTGCTCCCAGCTCTCGTCCAGGTCTTTCCAGAGCCGGAACTTTGCGAACTGCAGCATGGACAGATCAGCTGTGTTCTCCACCCGGAAAGCGAGGCCCTTGGCGGAGACGGCTTCCCTGACGGCATGGAAGGCGGCGTCGAGGTCAATACCGGAACCGTCTTCTGCCGGTTCGGACAGCCCTGGAATCTTGAGCCCTTGCGCTTGGGACAGCTTCTCCAGCAGGCAGTAATTCGGCGTTGACTGACCCGTCTCGTCAAGGGTGACCCGATAGAGGCCCTGCCTGCCGGCGGAGGTCAGGTTCACGGGTACCAGCACCAGCGGCGAGCGCAGGGTGCGGCCATCGAGTTCCCAGAGAAGGCTTCCCAAGGCCAGGTAAAGGTTGTTGGCGCCGGTCTCCTCCAGCTGGGTTTTCGCTTTGTACGCCAGGCCACGCATCTTGGCGTTGTAGGCGTCCTCAGTGACCTCTGCAAACACGGCCTTCTTCGAGCTCAGCAAGGCGATCAGTTCGTCCTGAGGAAGGTCTCTGCCGAACCGGATCCCGCGTTCCTGATGGATGGCGCTGAGCTGGTTGGCCGGGAGAAGGCTGACGGGAGTGCCGTTGTTGATGAGGTCTTCAAACCTGCCCAGCCATGAGCTGGGAACTGCGAGCGGGAAACGGGCTGTGTCCGTGAAGTTGATCAGTCGGTTGCGGAGGCTGAGATCAAGGAGGGCGTTCTTCCACTGGGTAACCCGGGGCGGAACGCTCGACGTCGGACGGCCGGGCGCCGCTCCCCGGCCGTGTTTTTCGGGTACTACTGGCGCTGTCTTGGCTTCCGGGATGTAGTTTGTGACTATGAGCGCCCCGGTCTCGTTGGTTGTGCGCGCGGGTAAAGGATAAATTCCATCCAATCGCGCCCGCCGGACGTCGGTGACGGCTTGGATCTTGTCCTGGCCCGTTTCGATGTAGTCGGCTTCAGGGCTGCTCCGGAGCAGTGCCGGCGTGATCGGGTGGCTGCCGGTAAGCATGGTGGTCTCGACCAAGCCAATGAAGCCGCGCTGGACAAGGCTAACGAGTTCGAGGGCGTCGTCAGAGGCGGCTGTTGGCAACGTCATTTCTTCGCGCCAGTATCCGAGGAAGGCGTGCCCGTCCACAACCCACAGGAGCGGCGCGATTCCGCAGAACTCCAGCGCTGCTGCCATCACCACGGTGGTGTCGAGACAGGTGCCTAAGCGGCCCTCAAGAACCTGGGCTGGTGTGCGTACCTGCTGGCCCTGCAAGCCCCAGCTGGCGGGTGGCATGCTGTACCGGATGTCGCGTTGGCTGGCTGCCTGGGCCAGAGCGAAGACAATTTCGTCCACGCGCTCTGCGCCTTCTGTGTAGCCGTCCAAGCTGCTCCGGCCAGTAGCTTTTCCAAGGGCATCAGCGGCTTCGGAGACAAGCTTGGCAATAGCTGGATGATGTGGCTGGACGAAGGCTGCCAGGAATTCGTACGAGACGAGTCCCTTGCCCGCGATCCAGAGCTGGGCCGGGAGGAGCTGCAGACTCGCTTCTCCCTTGCCGATTTCGGCGGCTTCCGCGCCGGCGGCAGCGGACTCGATCGTTACCAGTACGCGCCCTGGCTGTTTGTCGTTGAGTTCATACATGGTCGTGGCGGACACATGCACGTCAACGTCGTCTAGGACCATGGCCTGGCCAGCCGCAAGATCCACGTATTGCTGGAAGCCTTCTGAAATTTTGCCGGCGCTGGAATGGACCTCTATCCGAACGACGGCGCCGCGGATCTCAACACCGGGATTGGTGATTTTGATCTGCCGCACGAATTTGAAACCGTTATGCACCATGGCGTAGCTGAGCGACTCCGCTGCCGTGATCTCGACGCTGACCGCATGCTGCAGGAGCTTGTGGTTTTCCGCGTCGGGCTGGCCGACGGGCTGATCAACTTCGCTTCCAACGGTCGTCTCTGTGGCTGCGGGGACTAAGACGACTTCTCCGCGCGTCTTGAATTCGTCGAGAAGAACGCTAAGTTCTTGCGCTGCGCCGGTTAGCTCCAAGTGCTTGGCTAGCCTCCCAGCAGTATCGAGCGCGCGGTAGGTGTCTGCGTCGTCGAATGCCTCGTTATGGGCCCAGAGATTACGGGTCTGGCGGAGCTCGGATGCATAGCTGCGGGCGTCGTGGGCGAGGTTGAAAGGATAACCAAGGGATCCCAGGGGTTCCGTCATCGTCCGGAGCTGGACGCTCAAATCCTGGGGTGAGTAATTGCTCGCAGTTCTACCTGCGGTGGCGTCCTTATGCTCTAGAATCCTGGGCCAAGCCACACCCGGCGCGAGTGGTGCCAAGACGGACTCAATATATGAGCCCAGCCTGCTCGCCACAGTGTCCAGAGCACGGCCGACGTACTCACGGTTGGAATGCCCCATTGTGTTCCCCCATCTTCGGCGACTGCCGACCATCAACTCAGCTCAGAGTAGTGTGCCCTGGCACATCCCCCAACCCCGGCAAATGGCGGGCACTTAGCTTGAAGGATAAAGCAAGGTACCGACGATCCAGTCTGACGCTTTGAGCGAGGACCTCGACAGCCGTCGGCAGAGGGAACGCGCCCTTTCATGGCCGGGAGAAGTCGGGAAGAAGAACGTCCCGGGCCCCCGGCGGAAGTCGCTAAGAACAGGCCTGCTACTTCCCCAGTAACTTTGGCAGGTAGCCCTCACCAACTACCGGAATTCCATAGCCGCGTGCCTTCTTCGCTTTGCCGGACAGGCTGTCCGGATCTGCCGCAACCAAAAGCTTGACGGCTTTGGTGATCGCCGGATGAGGGACAAACCCCGCAGCGCGCAGGTCTGCTTCGATGTCATCACGATCACGAGACATCTCACCCGTCAGAACGACTTTGTCACCCGCGGCCAATTTGAGAGATTGCACTGCCGCGCCCGTTTGTTCGTCCTGCCCGACGACGGGCGCGGCGAGTCCCTGAGCAACGGACTCTGGGCTGATGTCAAGGAGCTCGCCGACAATCCGAAGGTCAGCTGCCTCCTCGTCAGTAATGACTCCGTCATCCCACGCTGCCGCCAGCATGGCGATCATGTACGTGACGTGTAGCTGTTCAGCAATGCTTCGGCTTATGCCCAGCGAATCGGCAAGTTTCACAAGCCCATCCGCCTCCGACGCCGAAATTTGCCGGTCCAAGAGTGCCCTGTCAAGTGTTGCAAGATATGCGCTGTGTTCATCAGGGCCCGCAACATCCGGCAGTCGTTTCACCAGCCGCTCCAAGAAGTGCGCTTGGGGCTCATTTCCGGAACGTCGAAACGCCTGCGGCAAACGTTTTGGGTTCACAGCCGGCCACGAAGCGAAGTAAGCCCTATCCAAGGCCGAGAACCATTCAGGGTTCTCCCCATCCATACGGATGTAGTTGCTCAGGACATGTGCAGCCGCCTCAGCGTCATCACCGGCCGAGTGCGCGTTTCTCAAATCCAGCCCGAAGCTGTCGCAGCAGTCCTTCAAGGAACGGCCTGCGCCAGGCAGATACTGGCGGGCAAGCTTCATCGTGCACATGCAGTCGTGGACTTCGAACGGCAATTCCAATCCCGCGCGGCCCATTTCGTGTGAGACGAAGCGGTAGTCGAAGTGCACGTTGTGCGCGACCAGTACACGGCCGGCCAACAGCTCCATCACATCATGAGCGATGTCACCGAAAACGGGTGCATGCAGGATGTCGGCAGCCCGAATGCCATGGATATGCTGTGGTCCCAAGTCGCGCTGCGGATTCACCAGAGTTTCCCAGCGATTACTGACGGTGCCGTCTGGTTCTACGTGCACCACAGCGATCTCGGCAATGCGATGGCTCCCCGGAAAGAGTCCTGTCGTTTCCACATCGACGACGGCGAATCCTGCGTTCATGGTCTTGTCCCCCACTACGACAACTGCACTTTCCGGGTGAACTTCTTGTTCTCCCTTGGGTCACTATTGCACTTGGCTGTGACAACTTCGGGTTTCGCCATAGCACCTGCCGGCTTGTGATCCCCTCGACCAACGCCACGACAATCCTTGAGACCCCGGTATCTGGATTTGTCCCAACGCCGACCTACAGGCCCCGCACGCGATCGCACCGTGGCTGGTGGTCTGGGATGACCACAAAGTGGACAACAACTCGGCGGACGAGATCCCGGAAAAGAACGTCACCGAACGCCTCGCCAACGACCGCACCATAACCGCGCTGCTGAACGGCTTCCAGAACTTGTCCCAGCGCTGGGACATCCGGGCCAGCAGGTCTCCGCCACATCACCCAGGGCTGGGTGGACGCAAACGTCCGCAACGTCCTGGTCGCCGGCGACGTGCAACGCAACTGGGCCAACGACGTCAAGGTGGACTACAGGGACCCCGCCTCCCCCGTGGTCGGCTCCGAACTGGTCTGGACATCCATCACCTCCACCGGCAACGGCACCGGCACCACGGTGGATCCGGTGATGCCCTGGAACCCGCACCTGAAGTTCTACAACGACAACCGCTGCTACGTGAACACGCGCCTCACCAAGGACGCGATGACAGCTGACTTCAGGGTCCTGGACTACGTCACGACGCCGGGATCCCCCGTCAGCACGAAGGCCTCCTTCGCGATCCAGGACGGCGTGCCGGGTCGCCAAGTAGAACCTGTCGACACCCTCGAAACCCCATCCGAGTTCGCTCGGCTGTGGGTTCCGTCGATGTTTGAGCGGTACGCTCCTCTGAAGCTGAAGAACGATGGGGGAAGCATCATGGTGGAACTGAAACGCATTTATTGGGGTCGGCAGGCGCTGCGATTGACATACTCAGCCGTGCTGGTGTGGCTAAGCATCTCGGTGATCCAGGCGCTCCTGCCAAAGCCGAAAGCGGTGTCCGTGTCAGGGACCGGGATCTCCGCCGCAACCGAGGTCCTGCGCGGGATGTTGGACAGCGTTCTGGCCGCGGTCGCCCTGCCCGGCGCGTTTCTTGTCGTCCTGCTCATCGTTGCCGCCATCCTCCACAGCCAAGACGTCCGACGCCGGGACCCGATAAGGCGCTTCACCCGCCAGCAGCGCCGCGAGGGCATGGCCCGCGCCGCTGGCCTGTGTGAGATGGAGGCAGCGTTCCGGCGCCGTTGCTCGCGGGCTGCCGAACACGGCGACCATTTCTATCCGTGGTCCAAGGGCGGATCCACCAGCCTGCAGAACTTCGTCGCCGCCTGCGCAAGGTGCAATCGGAGAAAGGGCGCCAGGATACCTTCGCCAGGCCGACAGGAACGGATTCAACGACGACGGCGGGACTACGTTCTCGCCGACGGTCCCGTTAGCGTCGGCGAACGGCAGCCGCTCCCCTGAACGACTGCCGCCTCAAAGCCTAGGCTCATATGGGTTGTATGAAAACGGGAGTGGAAACCGTTAGGCTCGGGCCTGTGCACGACCAACCCCTTCCGAGACCTGAATTCCCCGGCACCGACTCCTCCGATGACCAGTCCGGACATCCACTGTGGGCCGATGACTCAGCGGTTGAGACGCCGCCCACCGGCCGACCGAAGCGAAAACTGCCGGTTCGTGACGAGGGCATCAGGTCGCTCGCACATCTATATCCCGTGGTGGCTGCACAATGGGATGAAGCCAAGAATTCATTCCCTCCATCTCACGTGCGACCGGGGAGCAACCGCCAAGTCTGGTGGCTATGCGACAACGGACATTCGTGGCGTACGGCGCCATTCGTGCGAACGAAAGGTCACGGCTGCGCCGCCTGCAGGGGCATGAAAGCGAGCGGCCTCGACAATCTTGCTCTAGCTAGGCCGGACCTTCTCCCGACCTGGCACTACCAACGCAACAAGTCCGAACTCGGTATTGGGCCGGCAGACGTGTTGCCGCAGTCCAACAAGAACGTGTGGTGGACCTGCCCAAAAGACAGGCGCCACGAATACGCCGCTTCTCCTGCCTCGCGCTTCCGCGGCCGTGGGTGTCCCTTTTGCGCCGGGAAACAGGTCAACGAATCCAACAGCGTGGCTGGAACGCGACCCGTTCTGGCCGCCGAATGGGATCCAGCAAACACCAAACGGCCCGATGAGGTGTCCAGCGGCAGCGACTACAAAGCTGCGTGGATCTGCAGAAATGACGAGTCGCATAGGTGGACAGCCGCCGTGAGCTCCAGACCTGCTAACGGAGCCGGATGCCCGCTCTGCGATGGAAAACGGCCAACAGACAGCAACCTTCTGGACCCCAACCGACCCAAGCTAGCTATGCAGTGGCACCCCACAAGGAACGAACCGTTGACGCCTGCAATGGTGACGGTTGGTAGCAGTCGCCGAGTTTGGTGGGTATGCCCTAAAGACTCCACCCACGTTTGGGCAACGACTGTACGTGCCCGTGCGCTGGACGATGACGGCTGCAAATGGTGCGCACCCGTCATACGATCCAGGTTTGACATCGCCCTGGCATGCGAGTTTGCGGCAGTCTTTCCTCTGGATGTGGATCCCGTCAAACAGGAACGTCTGGACTTAGGCCACAACAGACCGCACAGCGTCGACATCCTGATCAAGACTTTGCGGATTGCCGTCGAATTCGACGGCTCGTACTCACACCATGGCAAAGCCCACGAAACGCGTGACAAGCGAAAAACAGAAAGGCTAATCGATGCCGGCTATAGGGTCGTTCGCATCCGGGAAGAGCCGTTGCCGCTGCTGGATCCTGAACATGATGTCTCAGTCGAACGAACCCGCGTTCCAGATGCAAAGGCCATTACGAACAAGGTCTTGCGCCACTTGGTGAATCTGGGCTGGGTAGGCCCTGAGGCCACAGGCTCTTACCTCAACTCGCCCGACGCGTGGGCAGCCGAGCTCGCGGACCACATCTACCGATCCTTGCCTTCGTTTGAAAAGTTCGTTCCATTGAGTGCCAAGGCCGCCCGTAATCGAAGGGCTTCCGAGCAAGCAGGGTCCGACAGGTTGTTCTAAGGATGAGTTGCGGCTGGATGGCTTCAAGAACTCCACCCAGCGCTGAAACGTCCTGGGCCAGCAGGTCTTCTTCGCCGAGACGGACCGGAACGCCGCGCCGGAGATCGACGACGTCTCCATGGACGGGTGGGACGGCTACGCCGCCTCGCGCCGCCGCATCACCCAGGGCTGGGTGGACGCGAACGTCCGCAACGCCGTGGTCCTCACCGGCGACGTGCACCGCAACTGGGCCAACGGCCCCAAGGTGGACTAACTTCACCTGCCTCAACTATTGTCGGCTCGGATCTGGTCCGCAAACAACGTCCCCGCCGCGCCTACAACTGAGCAAGGGTGGCTTCTAGAACAGGCACTGGCTGAGTGGGACATATCGGGCGCCCGATATACCTTCTCACACGAGGGGAAGTCGTCCGAGGTACTTCGACAAAACCCGCGCGAACGTGGCTCCCGTTGTCACGAGCCACTCCACGAGTTCCTGTGACTGAGTCTCGTCCAGGAAGTCGCCGGGACGGCTCATGACGCCTTGCGGTCAGGTTTGTCGTCCCGCTGGAGAGCGAACCCGAAATCGGCTTCGATGGCGTCGCGCTGGGCCAGCAACTCCGCATAGAGGTCCTTGTCGTGGTCGATCCAGAAGATCGTGGCGACGAGCTTCTTTTGGGAGTTCACTTGAAGCAAGATCTGCCCATGGGGATCTCCGATCCTCACCTCATACCAGTTCTGTGGGGAGGGCTTGCGCCAAGCGCCGATGTTCGTGGCGTTCGCAAGGCCGTAGTCACGTACCCGTTCGAAGAACGCAAGCTGGGCATCCTTCACTGACACCTCCTTTCCGGATCTGGCAACAGGCTTAATCTTCGTGCGGCGTGCGGCGACGGCATCCGCGTCGACGTCGAGGCCGGCGGCTTCCGCGAGCTCTTCTGCGCCGATGAACTGCTCAGGATCAGCGTGTCCTTCTGCATCGAACGTGAGCCCTTCCTCCGCAAGCACCAGGCGCGGATCGTCGTCGCGACCAGGTTCAGTCCACCGGAAACCGGGCGAGATCGTTCCGCCGCTCTGAAGGACTCGCCAAGCGTTAGCCATTGGGAAGTTCGCCACAATCGCAGCCAGCGGCTGGGCCCAAGTGCCGGCAACGATCGCGACGTCGCCGTAAGTAGTCCAGCGCCCTGCTGGAATCTCGGCGACGATTGCGGCAACTTGGCTGCGCAGGCCTGATGGCTCATCGCCCACAGCGATGATGCTTTCGTCTGGGCCTGGCCAAAGCTCAATAATCTTCTCGGCTAGCTCAGCGCTACGTGCGCTGATCTCGTCGACCCCCCATCTGGCGTGCGCAGCGATTGCCTGGTTCATCGACACCCCACTCTTCGCGAGCAACTCGCGCTTCTCATCGAAAGGCTTGTTGCTGAGCTCGCTGTTGTACCCGCTGAGAGTGAGGTTGCCGAGAATGTGCACGACACGCTCGTGTTCGTAGTTGATGTCGGCGTCCGCGCTGAAACCCTGCGCAAACGCGTCGCGCACGGAATCAATCATCGTTTGGGGTAAGACGTGTTCGATAGTCAGGTGCTTTGGGTCCAGGTCGACGATCTCCTTCGGCCGGTAGGCCTCTTCAAGCCACTGCAGAATGAGCTTTTTCTGCGCCCCACGACCCTGCCAGTAAAAGGCAATCGTCTGAGCGGCCTCCCGAACCTGCTGGTCAGTTGCGAAGTACTTGCGGCCACGGGACAGGTATTCGCGCAGCGCGACGTCGATGAAATCCGCGTCACTGATCGCAGCTACAGCCTGGAGAAGTGTTCGGTTCAGGTTAGCGGTGGCGCGCCCGATGACCACACGCCGCACGAAGTAGGACTCCAGGTACGTCAGCGCTCGCACGACCTCATCGTTAGCAGCCGTACCGGCAGCGCGGCGGGCAAGGATCTGCATCACCACGGGATATGCAGTTGTTGAGCCCCAGTCCTTAATCCTGGTGAGGCGACGGCGTATCTCAGCGTGTTTCTCCTCCGCAGGTTTAAGAATTGTCGCGAGCACGTCGCCCAGCTCGGCGATACGGACTATCTCAGCCTCTACCTCGTCGATGGTCTTGAGCTTCTCAAGCCGATGTTGCTGTCCGACGTATGTATTCGACTGCTTCGCCCGTTCATCGCGCTGAGCGAGATCGAGCCAGAACAACAGTTCGAGGTTCGCTGAGTCGAGCTTCCTCTCCAGAGGAAGCCAAATATTGTCGTAGACCATCTCTGCGCGATCACCGAGCCGCATGAACAAATAGTTCTTGAGCAGGTCACTCTGCGTCAGCCTAAGGCCGGTGTTATTCAAAGACTCAAAGATGCGGTGGGCGTTGTCGGACGGTTCAGCTGTGACGACGACGAGCGCCAGACCGCGCACGACGGCGGCTTCGAGCAGCTCAAGATCGTGTGGGTCATCAGGGTCATCTGCCGCCGCGATCTTCGAGCGGAAGAATCGGTACGCGTCCCCAACGGCATCCTCCCCGCCAGCCTGAGGCGCACGGTTGAGCACCGCCATGTAGGCGGGCCGATCTGCCTGAGTCGGCACGATCTTGAGTGGCTTTCCGGTGTCGAACACGTTGATTAGGTACTGCGCGTCGATGCCACTCGCCTTATCCTTATCCCCGGTCTCGAATAAGTGATCGCGGAGTGCAGCCAGAAGGAGGGTCAGTGTGGTCAGGCGCTGCTGGCCGTCGACGACAAGGAACTTGTTGACGCCGATGGCGCCGAAGTCAGGACTGCTTGCCAGCACGAGGGAGCCGATGAAGTGTGAGGCCTTCGGATCGTCGCAAAGAGTGCGTTCCAGCTCCACGACGTCCGACCACAGCTGGTCAAGCTGCTTCTTGCCCCACGAGTACACGCGTTGGTAGAGCGGAACTTGGTACTGCTTCTTGCCCTCCAGAACACCCGCCAGAGTCCCATTCTCCGCTCGAACCACACGCGCCTCCCTGGGTCTTAGTAGTAATGGAACGACACTACAGGGAGAGGTCGTCGTGTGCCTCAGCTGCCGCCGCGGACCCCCGCCGGAGAGCCCCCGGGCCGGTTCCCCGAGTTCTTCTTACCTTTTGCGACACGAGCTGCTGCCGGAGGATCTGCCGTTGGGACGACTCTTCCCCGCGGCCTCAGGTAGCTGCCGGTGTGAGAACACCCAACATGTCTGCGTCACTCGTCTAGTGCTTTCACGAGCGCGTCTTGAGCGTCGCTATAAAACAAGAACGAAACTTTAGTTGCAACCTCGTCGCTGACGTCAAGGAGTTGCCGACGAGCCGATACGGGAAGCAGGAGCGCCGACGCGCCCTTCTCCATTGCATGCTCGGCGAGAGCGGCCGCGTTGAGCACAGTCTCGACGCCACCGCCCAGCGAGAGATTACCGACCGTGATCAGGCCGCCACGAACGGATCGCTGAAGCATGGAGGACGTGAGTGCAAGAAGGATCGGCAAGCCAAGCCCTGCTCCCGATTTCGCCGCGTCAAGTGCCCGGACCTGCGCTGTGAGGTTGTGTTCGCGGGGATTGCGTTCGCCGACGAGAGTGCGTGCTTGGGCAATGAGGTTTTGCTCCGCGACTTTGAAGCTTTCGCGGAGTGGAGCTGGGGCTGCCTGGTTGAGCAACCCGGATGCCCCCGCACCTGGAGTGTCCGCCGCCTCAATGCGGTAGAGGCCTGGGCCGATCCCTCCGCCGTCCTCGGCGATGGCCCACACTTGACCTGGCGGGAGTGGGTCCAAGCCGATCGAGTCAGGGCTTGCGAGCTCCGGGGTTGATACGAACTGTTCAACGCCTTCGCCGATCCGGTAGCCGAACTGGGTGTTGCGGAATTCTGCCGTACCGATGCGTCGTTGCTGTTCCTTGACACGACGCCGACATTCGAGCGCGATGCGGACTGCCCACTCCAGGTCCTCATCGGGGATCTGCGCTTCGGCATCCGGATAGACCAGCTTCAGTAGACCGTCGACCGTCTTATTGACCGCAGACAGGTCCCGCCCAGAGAGGGCATCGGAATAGTTAACCCGTCCTTGGACGGATGCCAGCCGCGATTGGTCGCGGAGGCGGGACCAGCACTCGGAGAGGAAGTCGCTCACTAGACCGAAGTGGTGAGTGAAGTACGAAGGGTTGAGTTTCGGGACGTCCCACCCCGGTAGATACGCGTGGATTCGATCCATGAACGCCGTGTCATCGCGCATCTCAGGCGGAAGGGGCGAGAGTAGATGACCGATCCTCTGCTGGTGAGCGACATCCACTTCGAAGTTTCCGACAAGAACGATGGACCCATCAGCTCGGATCGACTCTCGGCCACGGGAGAACTCACCCGACTCCATATAGCCCTTCATGATGTTGACGCCGTCCTTCTGGTCAAAGGAGACGCCTGAGACCTCGTCAAAGCAGACGACGTCGTACTGGGCCACCAGCCCGCGTTGGCCGGTCGCATTGTTGACGAACATTCGGGCGACGGTCGCTTTGCCACCACTGATGAGATGGGCGTACGGCGAGACTTGCTGGAACAGGTGTGACTTGCCGGTACCGCGAGGTCCCAGCTCAACCATGTTGAAGTTGCGCTGGACGAACGGGACCATCCGTAGCAAGAGAACGTCTTGCTCGCGGTCCGTAAGTTTCTCCGGCTCGAACCCCACAGACCGGAGCAGGAGGTGCTTCCACTGCTCAGTCGTGAAGCGTGAGCGGCCTTCAGCCAAGCGAGCCAGTGAATCGCGGGTCGAGAGTTGGATCGGACGAAGCGACCCGATGGCGAAGGGCTTTCCGTTGTTCTCATCGGCTATGACGGCGTCGTAGTAGAGGTCCACTTCGGCGTAGAAGCCACCGGTGAGCATGCGTTCGTTGTCACGGACTACGGCGTCGTCGATGCGGACGTCCTTGAGACCGAGACTCGGCAGCTCGGCGAGGTATGCATTCGCCTTGGCGTCCAGCCGTGCCTTGACCAGGTCGATGAGCTTGATCGTCATGCGTTCGCGAGCACGGGACTTGAAAAGCTCCTCCTCCCCGGCCCGTACGGTGCGGTCGGCGAGCAGCCGGCGCACGATCTGCAACCCCTCTTCGATCTCTTCGGGGTCGGTGGTGGCGCAATAGCGACCGATGAGGAACTCACCGACGTAGGTCGGTACCGGGTAGGCGCCTTTGAACTGCTGAGCGAGGTCCTTACGGACCACATACCCCTCAAAGACCGACGCCGCCAGCTCGTCGATCGGGTCGAGGATGATCGCTTCGGTCATTCGGCACCTCCTACCGTTGTTTGGTGCTGTGCGATAACCGCACCGTCTGGCCCGATCAGCACAGCGTATGCCGTAGTGCCATCAGCCGCCTGGTCCTCGTCGACGAGCAGCTTGATCTCTCCCGGCTCGGATGGCGGCTTCGGGCCACCGACTGTGCTGCTTGGGTCCCCGGGGGACAGCCGAACCTCTGCCACGACATCTGCCTGCGCGGGCTCAAAATCAATGCGACAGCGCTGCCCCGTCCAACGGATTCCCTCGATATGTGCGGGCCCCGTTGCACCCTCTCGGGCAGAAACTTCGATGACCGGGATGACGCACTCTTGCGGGCTCAGGCCGCCGTGCTCGTAGTAGGTTCCAGCCTCGAAGGCAGCGGCTCCAGGCGCGCTGATCATGTCGACTGACGCATCCCAGGTCCACGGGATGATCGGGAAGTTAGGCCGCGCCGCCCCGGCCTTCAGCCGAGCGACTCGCGGCTTGCGGGCGGCGTCGCCTTCTGTGACCGCGAGGGGCAACGTCACCTTCAGCGCAGGACCCGCTGGCAGGACGAAGCCGTGGTCGGTCACGACGACGACGTGTCGCCAGCCTGCCGCGAGAAGACCTCGGATTCGTTCTGCAACGAGATCGAGCTGCTGATCGACCATGTCGGACAGCGCATGCCCGTGGTCGTGGCCGAGCGCATCGATGGTGTTGGTCTGGGTCCAACCAATGCCGTTGACCTGTCCAGTCTCAGAGGACTTCCAGTCGAGATACTGGACTCCCGCGTCGGACAGGGCTGCCCGGAAAACCTGCCCCTTCACCGAGCGCCCTTGGGCATCGGCCGCATCGAACGCTTGGCCGGCCCCGAATGTGGCTGTCACGGGCGCAACGGCCGGCTGGCCCGTCGGGGTAACGGTGGGGAACGCTGCAAGACGCGGGGAGATGGCGGTGTCTAGGGATGCGAGCCGCTTCGCAAGCCGTTGTGCGAGGTCGAATCGGAGGGCGTCAACGAAGACGACACAAGTGCCTGCTTGGACATCGAGGCCAACCTGGCCCTTGTATCCGGAAGTCGCCGCAGCCTGGAAGGTGCGAGCAACTTGTTCTACCCAGGGGTCGTAAATGAGTTGGAGCGCCTTGCGCACAGCGCCACGGTCTGCTGCGGTCGGCGAGGTGGCGATGGCGCGGAGCGCCAGGTCATCGGCCTTGTAGCCGTCAGCCGCGTACCAAGTCATGAGGGAGGGCACATCAGTCCCCGTTGCGCCCGCGGCAGTCAGATCTACAAGCTCGGCTAACAAGCCCGTCGCCCGCGCTAACGGGGCTTGCCCGAGCTCGCTCCAGATGCTCTCCTCGCGGCGGAGGTGGACGGTAGCCAACTCCCGCACCGATGCGCGCACCTGATCGGGGTTGTTACTAACGGCCAGGGCGGCGAGAGACTTGCGGAGGCCATCCTCTTGCTCAACGTTCCACGAAGGCCAAGAGTCTGGATGCGGATCGGTGCTGCCGAAGAGATCACCTTGGGGACGAGCCTGATCGAGTGTGGCAGGAATGTTGGGGTAACGACGAGGGTTGTCCGAAAACCGAGCCCACGCGTCACCCCAAGCGCCTTCCCGGGTCCCGAGACGTGCGGCAGCAATGAGGGCACCATCCTTGGCTGGATCAAAGTTGTACGTCGTGCGACACACCGCGACGAAGGCGTTCCAACGAGCTCCCTGAAGTGCGGTGCGAGTGCTGTCGGGATTGTCCAACCACTCCAGCAAGGTGCGGACGCTGTCGGACATGACGAGTGAGTGCAGCCGTGCGGCATCAAGGCGACCCATGCGGCGTAGCTCGTCGACGTCCTCTGCGAGCAGACGGTCGAGCACGCTCTCAAGCGCCGACCTCGTCTTTACATCCCCCGCGAGATCCAGGCCAACTCCGCTCTTCGAGCCCAGGAAGGACTGTGGCGTCCATGGGGTCTGCCCATGCGCGGACGGCCACCAGTTGGAGCGGAGTGCAACTTCAACAAGGGACGACACCGCCGGGTCGGGGCTGGTGACGTCCGAAAGTGAACTTCGACCGAGACCCGGCAGGTAGATCACCCACGGGTTCTTGTCGCTGTGCTCGGCTAGATGTGCTGGGAGGTCCACCGACTCCGAGGTTGCTAAGACCGCGCGAACCCATATCGCGGGCCCCTGGGCTTTCGCGGTGTCATAATCGCCCAGTACGAGGATCGGGACGGCCTCTTGGAGAAGGCCGATCACCGGCTCCCACGCACGATCCGGATCAGGCCAGAACACGGCTGCGGGGGGTGCACCCGAGTCCGCGTTGTATTTCGCTGCGTCGCGCAGAGCGTGCGCAACAACGGCTCGCACCACGGTCACAGTTGCGCTCCTGCCAGCCGTCGTGCCTCACGGCGCTCCTCAAGAGTCGGGTGAAGATCGTTCATACGCTCGGACCCGTCAGCGTTGGTGCCCTTGTCCTTGTTCCAATGCAAATTAACCTTGGAACGCAGTACTCTGGCCGTGACGAATGGCCGGATATTGAGGCGCACACCGTCGTTTAGGTCAGGGTGCCAGCCGATCGGCTGCTCATGCAGATTTTTCCATCGCACGTAGACGTCATGTATCGGAGCGCCCTCGAGGATCAATTTGAGGCGCCGTTGGAGGTCCTCGGCGGCGGTAAGGCGCGTGTCCGCACCCGCCCGCCCCGCTTCGGCCTCGTGCCTCTGCCGCTCGATCCACGCCCCTAGGACTCCGAAGGTAAGCTTCTCTAGTGTTGGATGGTCGAGGCGGTGATAGTTCACGATCGCGGAGAATCCGTCTTTACGGCCGTCCCAGACGTGCCACAGGAACGGGCGGTTATTGAAGACCTTGACGTGCTGGGCGAAGAAGGCATCCCGTAGCCAGTCCTCCAATCGACCGTTCTTGCCGCCGGCTTCCGTGACCAGCGCGCGTTCACGGGTGCTTGACCACTCATCCCTGTAAACGACTGCGAGTAGCGCCCGCAGTCGACTAGCGAGGTCGGGCTCGCCCGCAAGTGATTGCAGCGCGGCGATGCCGTCGCTGTCGGCGAAATCATCGAGGTGGTCCGGTTCCTGGTCCGGCCAGCGGAAACCAAGCAGACGGGCTACCGCGACCTGCAACGGCATGTCCGAGGTTTCGACTTGCCCCTTAAAGAGCCACTGGGTGAGGTCCTGTGACGCTGTTGGTGGCAGTGGGCCCGCCTCGATAGCGATGTTCTCCCAGCGCTCCAAGTCAAACGGAACTTTCGGCAAGCTGGAAACTGTGGCGATGACTTTCTGGTTGATTGCCCGAACGGAACGTGCGTACTCAGGCGACTGCATGAAGTGCCATATCGCCGGCAGATGACCCACATCTTTGGGAATGAGTACGGCAGCCCCGTCGAGAAACAACTCGCCAAAATAGATTGTTGTGGGAAAGGTTCCTGCCCGAGATGCACAGATTCCTTGGCCTCCCCATGCTCCACGGCCCCGGATCCAAGAACCTTGGCGTCCATCCCCGAGTCGTTCCGTGATGAAGTCATAAAGTTCGCCTGTGCCGTCTTGCCATTTCAGGTACTCAGAACGCCCACTGTAAGGGGAGCTGACTGACACTGTTCCGACTATCCTCTCCCACCCGGGTTCTTGGCGGGCGAATTCCCAGAACTTCCGTGCAAATCGGTTGTTGTCTCCTGTGGAGATGCCGAGATGGGCAGTGCAGTAATCACTCAAATAGTGCTTTGCTTGCGCTGAACGGAAAGTGATTGCAGAGTTCGGGTTGTTCTGCTGGGTCGCTCCCGTTGTGATGAAAGGGGGTTCTGTCCGGAGTGCATTCCCACGCTCGTCCGGTCGGTGCTCCGAGACATCAAGCATGTACATCGCGTCGCTCGGTCGGCCTGGCACGTGGATTGAGAGAATTGGTTTGACGACCTCGCCATTAAGTTCGGCGAAAGAGTTGGGCCCCAACTGAGCCATTACTGGAATTTCATGACCCCGGAGTGCCTTCATACGGAAGGTAATATACGGCTTCAGATACAGCCAGTTGTTCGGAGACACGAATGCCATCGCTCCGCCAGGGCCCAAGCGACTCTTGAATGCCGCAATGAACGTCGTTGCCAGTTCGGCGGCAGCATCCGGCCAACCCGCCTTGCAGTGCCCGAGGAGAATTGGGGACATCTTCTGGTCATTGAGGAACGGCGGGTTCGTCGCCACCAGCGTATACGTTCGGGACAGTAACCCGGCGGCGTGCACGACGTCGTCGGCCGCATGCCCCAACACTGTCTCGTGGCGCTGTTCAGCCCGCAATATCTGACCGAGAGCGGTCCTAACCGACTCCCAGCCAGCGCCCACGTTCAGATCGCGTCCGAATAGGGCGTCACCAGCGTCTGACGACTTGGGGGCAATGAGCGACCCGAGGGTGTCAGCGTTCCGGAAAAGGGAGTGAAGCCCCACGAGCACTCTTCGGAGCTCATCGTTATCACCGGCGTGGGCTTCCCACTCGCCTCGTGTTCCACGAACTGGCACACCCGAACAGGTGATCTGTGGCGCGGGGAGGTCGCGGTACCCGCCTTGTTTCCAGGCTTCGAGTGCGATGTTGAACGTGGCCAGCTGAGTGCAGCGGGGGTCTAATTCCAGTCCGTAGAGGTTGTCTCGTAGCACCGCGTCCTGTGCCTCGACCGGCGAGAGCCCTTCTTCCTCAGCCCTCATACGCCAAAGCATGCCGAACATGGCGACTAGGAAATGTCCTGATCCGCAGCAGGGGTCCAGAACGGTGACCTCGGCGGCGGTCTTTGGCCATTCGGCGAATGTTCCGGCGGCGGGTGTGCCATCGTCAAGGCGGCGGAGGTACTCCCATGAGTCGACCAGCGGGGAATTGGGGTGCCGGTCCGCCCACCACGCGCCGAGGGAATTCTCCAACAGGAAGCGGACCATGTAGTTCTCGGTGAATAACTGTGTCACTGGTGAAAGGTCGGCTCCGCCGATCTTGACTCCCGACTCGTTGACGCGCTTCTTTTCCGCCGTCTGCCAGAATTGGTAGACCCAGCCAAGGGCGTCCTCGGTGACGAGTACCTCTCTGGGAAGGCTGAGGAGGATCCGTTCAAGTTGAACTCGGTGCTCGGTAGCGATTCGAACCTGAACTGCAGGATCATCTAGTCGGAAGACACCTGGAAGGATCTCGGACGCGAAGCGAGCGGCGACTGACCAGCCGTCCGGCTCACCGAGGTCGTCCGCGAGGTCCGCGCAATCTTCTAACGTGAGGGACGTATCGCGAAACTCGGGGTGACGCAGGAGGCCATTGGCTTCGAGGAAGCGTGCGAATAAGAGGCGATGCCACTGCTCGTAAGCAACCTCGCGGACCAAGTTGGTCAGAGGTGCACCCGTTCGCACAGTGTCGTCTCCGAGTTGTCGTGCTTTCTCGCGCAGGGCGAGCCGCAAGACGTTGTCACCGCCGCTAAGGTAGGACGGGCGGGTCGGCTCAGCGACAGCAAGAGCGTGCAGCGCATCTGCGGCCGCCTTCTCCGCTGCCGTACGGGCACGTTGAATGGTTGTGTCAAGGTGGCGACGCTGGTCAGCGTTGAGAACGTGTCCCATCAGCCCTTCACCATCACTGTGTTGTGGGCGGCGAGTGCCATAGTGAGGCGTACGCGAAGGTCGGTGAGGTATGCGTCGATCTCGTCTGCGTTGCTTAGGCTGGCTGCAGGAACAGTGACGATGCCGGCCTTGGGTGCGCTCAGTCGGACTGCGGCCTCAAGCGCCTTAGAGGCTCGCGCGGGCACTGCGTCGAGAACAGCGTCCCAGGACGAGAGCGGACGGTGCTGAACCGCTTTCAGTACAGCCTGAGCGTCGCTGAGCTCTGGCTTCGCCTCAGGTGCAAGGCTGTACTCGGCGAGGAGTTGCTCCTGCTTTTCCGGATGGAGTGCAGACCAAGCCTGCTGGTGCAGTAAGCCGTCAACCGCGAACTGGCGGGCCTTTTCCAAGGACTCCGCGGCCTGGTGGACCGCGTCACGCACAGCACCGGCGAGATCGGTCACTATGGGACTGATCTGGTCGGTGTCCGCGAGCAGCTCCCGAGTGCTCTCGAAGGCCTGGAGCCGCGCGCGCGCCTCGGCTGCACTGTGGAGGCCTCCAGCGGCTTCCGAGAGAGCTCGGGCAGTTCTCAGAGCCTCAAGCCTAGGTGCGCGACGCCGCTCCAGCGTCCGCAATCGCTCGGCGAAGTCCGCCAGTTCGTCTTTTACTGTGAGGAGCGCGTGTACGCGGTCGTTGCCGGATGCGCTTCGCACTGCCTCGATGCCAGTAGGAAGAGCGATGTCAGGCAACGGGGCTGCCCCAGCGAGGGTGGTGGCCCGCTCGGCGAGTTTGCTCACCGCTTGCTCGGCCGCCAGAACCAACGTTTCGTTGTCAGCCTGCACCTCGAGTCTGTTCAGGAGGCTCCGAGCCGCGATCTTTTCCGCCGCCTTGAGGACTGTCGACTCTCGCCTGAGATGCACTGTACCGAGTCTGGTTTGGGACAAGACTTGGTGCCTGGTCGCGTCGGAGCCGTTGATGGTGGCTCTGATCAGTCCGTTGTCGAGCAGTACCCCGATCGCTGCCATGAGGGCCTCGCGCGGCCAACCGAAGGGTGCAAACAAGACAGCCTTCTCGACATCGCTGGCGGGAGTGCCGGCGCCCCCGATCCTGCTGAGGACTTCCTTCACGACCGGATGCTGCTCGGGATCGGCGTCGTAGCCGACGGTCTTGAGCGCATCTGCGCCCGAACCCTTCTTAATTCGGTCGAGCACCTGCGGCCAACGCGAGTCGTCCGCGACATCGAACTTGTCGAAGAGCCGCGTCGCTGCCGACAGGGCACCGTTCTCAATGCGGTCACGAAGAGCGATGCCCGCAGGGGCAGACCCACCGCCAAGCATGACGCCAGCCTTGCTGAGGATGTCTCGGACGTAATCTCGGGCCTGCGCTTGGGAACGGGCGAGGCGGGACTCCATCGCACGCCGAGCCTGCTTGCCCTCGTCGTCCTGCGGGAAGCCCTGTTGGTCGAGCGTTCGCTGTGCAGCCATCTGGTTACGCAAGGCCGTGGCGAAGGCCGCAGTCTGGGCCCTGGGCAGATGAACGAGCACGATCGGAGAGCTGGAGCCGAGGCCACGGGCGAGATCTTCAAACTGCTTGGCAGTGATTCCGTCGTCCCACTCCGAGCGCAACCAGACAGGAATGTTGCCGGTGGCGGGAGGCTGGGAGGGGTCAGTGTGGAGGGTGATCTTTCTTGCCTCCTTAGCCCGGCCCTGACGGATCGAGGCGGGAAGGGCCTTCTCGACTTCCAAACGCAGCATAGAGTCACGCTCCGTGCTGATTTCGCTATCGGTCAGTTGAGCCGAATGACGTCGGAACGCCTCGTCCCAGGTTCTGCCAGCCGCCGTCTGGAGTCGGTACTCGTTGCCGTCTCGCTGGAGAATTCCCTCCTCCGTGAGTGCGTCAAGTGAGGCGGGAATATCTTGGCGGAGGCGTGCGCCATCATTTGCGAGGTCCTCTACAAGGAGGTCCACGAGATGGTCTGCCGTTGCCCGAACACCGATGTCAACAGACTTTGACGTCGGAAGCAAGCTGATGAGGTGGACCAGGCCGAGGATGCGTCCTCGAAGCGGGTCCTTTTGTCCCTGCTCATGAATCAGGCGCTGGGTCTCCTTCAGGAGCAGGCCAGCACCGTTGAGATCTTCATGCTTCGCTGAATAGAGGTAATCCGCCCCGACCACCGTACCGACGGGCTTCAGTGCAACCAGACGATTTGCGTCATGCACGATCCGAAGCTGGGACCTGAGCTGCCCAGCCCGGCCCGCATCAGCCTGGCGAAGAACGCTCTCCCAAAAACGACGGCGGCTGGGAAGGAGCGGATAATCCTCAGACAGATCCTTGTTGTCCTGTGCCGTGTGCTGAATCTTGCTGCCGACGAGCTGCCGAGAGATTGGGCCTGCGGCGTCGGCCAGAGCCTTGTCGAGCCCCGGTCGCTCGGCAGGCTCCTTGTTGAGCAGCACACGCCGAACAACTGCATCAACGTCCTGGTTTTTGAGGACAACCTTGACGGTGAAACGGTCCTGGATCTTCTGCAGCGTGGCGTCAGCGGTGAGCTCTTGCTGACCGGTCGCGACGAATAGCACCCGTCCATCGAGCTCGCGCGAGACAGACTCGACAAGGTTCTGCACCTCCATCGCTCGACCGCCGTCGCCGCTGATGTACTGCTGGACCTCGTCGAGCACGATCAGAGTCGGCGGGATAACGCCGCCACCAACGTGCTGGAGAACCTTCCGAAGTAGGGCGATCGTCTCGTTAGTAGACAGTGAGCGCGCATCCGGTGGGAATTGACTGCGCAGGGCCTTTCGCACGTCCGCGCCGGTTGTAGCGAAACCGGGGTCGACAGCGAGGATGGCGTCGGCAAGTCGGGCGCTGAGGTTGTACTCGCTCAGTTCCTCGACGAAGTCCCCGCCATTGGCTTCGACGTGTGCTCGAACTGAATCGAGATCGCCTTTGCCGGCAAGCCAGAGAGCTACCTGTGCGGGTTGGACGCGAGTCGGCAGGCCGGCAGCACCAAGGACGATGGACACGAACACCGAGTTGAGGGTGTCACCGCTCCGATCCAGCGCGCCCGCCGCAGACCAGGGTGCAATCCCGTCGCGCTTGCCGATGGTCGTAAGTTCGAGGAGTTGGTCCTTGAACCCTTGAGGAAGATTCGCCAGGCCTCGAGCTGAGGCTCCGGTCGGAAAGGCGGTGTCGGCCCACAGATGCTGGAGCACTCGGACGAGGTGCGATTTGCCGCTGCCGTAGAAGCCCGAGACCCATACCGCTGGCTGGGTCGTGCTTCCGCGGTGACGGATGTAGGAGTCGAGGATGCGCTCAAGGCCGCGCTCATACTCGCCTTCACAGACAAAGCTTGTGAGCTCGTACTCAAGAACCTTCCACTGATTAGCCCCGTCAGGCCGGTCCACGTTGGTGACCCCGTCATTCGGGATCTCGAAGTCGAGCGGGCGGCGAGTGAAAAGCTCGTTGTTGATGGTCATGTGATGGCTTTCTGGGGGTCAATGACGCGGGCGCGATAGTTAAATCCGTCGCGGGCGTCGAGCAAACGGAACGAATGTGTGCTGGGGTCGTGGAGACCTGGGAACAGGACAAGGAGTCGCCCGTTCACTTCCTCATCGATCGCCTTGATGACGCTCGACGCTCGGAGGAACGGAAAGATCGACCCAATCCCCACGAGAATGACGACGTCGTTCGTTGAGGCTGCCGTGAGTCGCTCGCGAACCTCGGAGACGAGATCGGACTCGAACTGGTCAATGATGGCGGCCGTGAGATCGCTGGGTTCCTCGAAGAACGCTTCGGCGTAGCGATGCCGGGCGAGCCAACGGCCGAGGTTGTCAGTTATGTCTATCTGGTGCCAACCATGGCCGGCTTCGCCAGTCGCCAATTCCAGTCGGGGCAGGGCTGCACGCACCGAACGCTCTAGATCCGGCGGGTAGACGAGCATCCAGACACGTTCGCCTCCGGACAGGCCAGCCCGCCACGGGAGGGTTAACTCTGCGGCATACGCATCAAGGAGGTCAGAGACGCGGCTCATCCGCGAGTCCCGTCGAAGAGTGGGAAGCTGAGGTCGACCACGTTCCCAGCGACCAGGAGATCGATCAAACCCTGCTTGTGGGCCGTCTGCAGAGCACTTAGCCCGGTTCCAGGTGGAAGGTCGAGCAACGCCGCCCAAGGCGTTTCGAGGACGCTCACACCACGATTGCCTGAAAGGTAACCAAGGAAGGCCGCGAACGCGACGGCCGCCGGAAACGACTCGACCGTCTGCCTGACCTTTTTCGTCCTCCCGACGAGATGGCCGGTCTGCGTCCAGCAAGCGCCCGTGTTGCGCCCTGTCTTGCCAAGGGTTTCCCCAGAAAGTTCCGCCTCGTAGACAGCAGTCACAGCCTTCGTTAGGTCGCTGGAGGTGACGATAGAGCCGACGGGCGCTTGTTGGATCGCTGGAAATGAGGCGCGCAAGATGCCATCGCGCGTGAATGCTAGGATTCCTGCGAGCAGCGGGCGGGCCTCTGGATCGACGTCCCAAAGGCGACGCATCGCCGCGAAGTCAGGTCGTTCGGGATCCAAAAAATAGAGTTCACGCAGGTGGCGGAACGAGCGTTGGCGGCCGGTATGGGTCGGGCGCCCGAGCACATTCTCGTCGACGACTGCTTCGCGATAACGCTCATGGGGCGCGTCCGCCGGAACGACCCGCAGGAGTTCGATCAGATGCGGGATGCCGATCGTATGGCTGGCCGTCGTACGCAGTGACCCCAGGGCAAAGTTACCCTCGTGAGCATCGGAAAGGGTCATGCGTCAGTGAACTCCCGTGTTCTATAGGTGCTGCGTGGAGCCCTCGCCCCACCAACGCGATCGTCTGCGAAATACATCCCTAAGGTTAGTGGAGTCCGCCGTCATTTTCTGACGACACGATGGAGTCATGAGGAACCTGTGACAGTCACCGGAGCTGGCGGCCATATTCGCAGCTTCATGTGGCCGGCTGGCTGTGGTTCATGATGGTCACGCGCACCTGGACTTTCTGCTGCGGAAAGGAGACCTTTCGCTCTGCGTGGGCTGGAGCATCAACAAGGTGGCCGCCAAACCGAAGGATTTGGCCAATATTGTCGCAGCTTCGCAGTCGCTGGGGTCCGTGTGCCCTATCGTCACAGTGGGGCCAATTCGTGGTCACGAAGGCCCCCACCACCGCAAACCGTTCGCCACCAGTGCAGAAGCGAGTCCATAAAGCACATGACTTCCCTGATCTCCTGGCTGGATGCGTCAACCGAGGAAAACTCGAAGATGCGCGAGCTCGTCAAGCTCTTCGGCACGCTGGAAACCACGGACGACCTCGGCATGGGCCAGCTCCGGGATGCGATCAGCAACAGCCTGTTCCCAGGCACCTCCGTCCTGCACCTCGGCGCCCGCTACATGATCCTTGTCCCTTGGTCATACCTCACTGCACATCGCGGGACCAGAAACCCAGATGACCTACGGAAGCGATCTGAGGAATCAGAGCGGCAGCTAATCGGCCGGTTAAAGGAGCTAGGCGAGGAAAGCTACATCGGCCGCGACGCCGGCCGGAACGTGCGGCAGCTTCCTTCGTCGGCTTACTGGTCGGCGCTGCGCCGCTACGGGATCGTGAATCCCGAGACAGACCGCTCGGCCGTCGCGCAGCTCATGTGCGCAGACACTCCCTCCCCTGAGGAAGGTGGGAACGCCTACTGCATCTGGGACCCGAGTCTTCCGAAGCCGCCGGAAGGCTTCCCGCAGTCCGACGAAAATGGACTGAAGTTGTCCCACGAAGAAGCCCGCTGGCTCCAGGAACGCATCCTCACCACCTGCCCGGGCACCATGCTCGCCCACGTGGTTGGGTCCGAAGTCAGCCCCGAGCGCAGTTTCTGGGCTCCCTGGCTGGACCCGGCGTGCCGCAGCGCGGAGGGCGAACCCGCGCAGTGGCTCAAGGACGCTGAAGCGTTCTCCTTCATCCACAACGGCGCCACGATCCTTTACCAGCACCTCCTTGCCGAGCTCTCTGCCGGCGTCTTCTCCGCTGGAGCGGACACTATGCGGCCAACGCGAGTGCTCTTGGAAGCGTGGGAGGACCAGCGCGACAGCAAGCGCGACCTCCTCGCCGGCTGGGACGTCGACGATTACCTCAGCCGCGCCAGGGCACTGAACCACAGCATCAACAGCAACACCGCCGACTTCGCGGGGGCCATGCTTACGGCAGCCCTGAGTCCCGGCAAACTGAACGACAACGCAGACTTTCGTGCCGCCGTCGAAACCCGGGAGAAGTTGATGAAGAAATCCAACTCGCGGTTCCGCAACGAGCGCCGGCTCCGAGCCTGGCAATCGCCAACGCAGGTCGCCTCTCTGTCCTTCCGCTGGGCACAGGTCCGCAGGAACGTCCTGGACATCCACGCTGGACTCGCACTGGAAGGTCAGTCACATGCTTGAGGCAGCAAACAGGCAGGCGCTCACCCAGCAGCTGCGCCCGCCGGCCGGGTTCCGGCTCTCCCACGCCGTCGGCACCACCTTCACCCTGGACATGACCAGCGCCCTGTCGGTACCGCTGAGCTTCGTGGCAGGTTCCGGAGAAGAATTCACCAATCCGGTGGCGGTTCTCAGCGCACTGCGCAAGGTCTCCGACCGTGTGGACATCTTCTGCCAGGCAGGCCACATCAAGGCGCCCTCGGACGCGTCGGACCTGCTCGCGTTGCTGGAGCCGATGGTCCATCAGGTCAGCGTCAAGCGCGGGCTGTTCCACCCCAAGGTCTGGCTCCTGGAATTCGAGAACGACACCGAGCGCCGCTACCGCTTCCTGTGCAGCAGCCGCAACCTCACCACCGACGCCAGCTGGGACCTCTTCGTCCGGCTGGACGGCGAACCTGTGCAGGGCACCCAAGATGCCGGCCCGGACAGCGGCCCACTGGCGCGCTTCATCGCCGGACTGCCGGACCTCTGCACCGTGAAGCCCGACGCCGCCAGGCTGGCCAGGGTGCGCGGCCTCGCCTCGCGGCTGGAGGACGTCCGTTGGGATCTGCCGGACGACATCCACCGCCTGGCCTTTCGGCCGATGGGCATGGGCGAAGAATTCGAGCAAGGATCGATCGTGGCTCACCTCCGCGACCCGGAGAACTTCATCGCGCTCAACTACAAGACCGGGGATGCCGCCTTCCTGGGCCGGGACAAGCTGGTCATCTCGCCCTTCCTCGATGACAGGCTGGTCGGCCGGCTTCAGGACCGCTGGACGGAGAACCTTTACGTCTACTCGCGGGGCGACCAGCTGGATCTCTTGGACGAGAAAACTGTGGCCGATACCCGGACATCCTTCAAGGCCTTTGACGAGCTCGGGATCCCCGGGTCGGCGGACTCAGGTCTGAGCGATAAGGACGAATCAGGAATCCAGCGCGTCGCCGACGACCTGACGGGCCTGCATGCCAAGGCCTACTTCTGCGACTACGACCACTTCACCTATGCCCTTCTCGGTTCCGCCAACGCCACCGATGCTGGGTTCACCAAGAATGTGGAGTTCCTGCTGGAAATGCGGGGAGCCAAAAAGCGCCTTGGGGTTCAGCGCATCAGGGAGAGTCTGAAGGACGTTCCCTTCGCGGTCTATGACGGCACCGGCGGCCAAACCCGAACCGAAGAGGACGAGGCTGCCTTCCGGCTGGAGAACGCCCTGCGGGACGCTGCAGCGCACGGGTTCCTCCTCGACGCCGTCCCCGATGACGGAGCCAAGAACACGTTCACGGTGACCGTCTCACACGACTGGTCACCGAAGCCCGAGTTCACCGCGAAGCTGCGGCTCCTCTCGCTCCCCCAGCCGAGCGCCGTCGTCGAACCTTCCGGCGGTCAGCACGAACATGCCTTTCATGGCATACCGCTCGCAGACGTGACCCCGTACCTGGTGCTGTCGCTGGAGGACCCGGAAGCCGGGCTGTCCAAGAGCACTGTGATCCAGGGCAGCCTGCGCACCGACCCTGCGGGGCGGCTGGACGAGATCATCGCCCGCCAGCTGGATGACCCGCAGAAGCTCCGCCAGTTCCTTCTGTTGTTCCTCACTCCGGAAGACGCGCTGCCGGGGTCCGGAACCGGCACTGGCTGGTTCGCCGGTTCCGGGTTCGGAGACGGGTCCGCCGCCGGACTGTTTGAAGCGATGGTGGGCGCCATGGCCGGTCCGGACGCTATGTCCGTGTTTCCGGACCTGAAGGTCGTGATGGACCGTCTGCTCGCCCTTCGCGGCGATGATCCGGAGATTCAGCAGCTGCACGCACTGTGGACGGCAGCCACCGAGGCATTAGACATGGGGGTACTTCATGGTGTTTGACGCAACGCCCGCGCTGGACGGGCTCCGGGGCTTTCAGCGCCGGACCGTGGAACACGTCTTCAAGCGCCTGTATCTGGATGACCAGCCGGCGGACCGCTTCCTGGTGGCGGATGAAACCGGCCTGGGCAAGAGCATGGTGGCCCGCGGCGTCATTTCCAAAGCGATTGAGCGGCTCGACCAGCGGGACTCCGGCGCGGACCGCATCGACGTCATCTATGTCTGCTCCAATGCCGACCTGGCCAAGCAGAACCTCGGCCGGCTGAACGTCACCGGCCAGAGGGACATCATCGAGTCCGGGCGGCTGACACTGCTGCCCACCGAGCTGGCGAAACTCAACGCACCGGCCGCGCCGGGGACCCGGAAGCGGGTCAACTTCATCTCACTGACTCCGGGCACGTCGTTCAACGTCGGCGGGGCCACGGGCCAGGCCAAGGAACGGGCCGTGCTCTTCCGGATCCTGACGCAGCTTTGCGTCATCGACGACGACCAGCATCCCACCGCCGTGGAGCTTCTCCGTGCGGGCGCCTCCGCCCAGCGTTTCGGGCGCCGCGTCCAGTACATGCATGAGCAGTTCCCAAACGGCTTCGCCGTCCCAGTGCGGAACCGCTTCCGCACGCTGGCCCACCAAAGCGGCAACCTGCCGGCGTTCCGCAAGGCTCTGCGCGAGGCGACGCGCGACGGGGCGGACACGGTCCGTCCGCGCATGAGCGAAATCATCGGCGGGCTCCGGGGCGACCTCGCCCAGGCCGGACTGGATTGCCTGGAACCTGACCTGATCATCCTGGATGAGTTCCAGCGCTTCCGCGACCTGCTCTACTCCCCCGGCACCGCCCCCGACGACGAGGATCCAGCGGCAGAGCTCGCCCGGCAGTTCCTGAACTACAAGGGCGCCAAGCTCATCCTGCTGTCGGCCACGCCGTACAAGGCGCACACGGGAGCGAACGAGGCCGACGGCGACGACCACGCCGCAGACTTCCGGCAGCTGTTGCGTTTCCTCAGCAGTGAGCGTCCGGGGTACATGGAAGGCCTTGAATCGGATCTGGATGACCGGCGGACACAGCTGCTAAAGCAGATTCCCGACGATGCGCTGACGCATCGCATCGAGGACGGCCTAAAGATGTTTATGTGCCGGACGGAGCGGCCGCAGCTCGGCAAGGACGACATGCTGTCCGTCATCGAGATGGCACCCACCGATGTTCGGGCCGGGGACCTCTCCAGCTACAAATCCCTGTCCGCGCTGTTCCGCGCGGCGCGCACCGGCAGCCCGATGGAGTACTGGAAGTCCGTGCCGATGTTCGCGCACTTCCTGACTGACTACAAGGTCGGCAGGATGCTGGACGGTCGGATCCACTGTGACCGCGAGGCTGTTGACCCGGTGCTGCCGGCCCTTGCCACGATCGATCCGGATACCTATCGCCGCTATGGCGCTGTGGAGACCGACAACGCCAAGTTCAGGGCCGTCCGCGACCACACCGTCGGCCAGGGCTGGTGGAAGCTGCTGTGGATGCCGCCGTCGCTCCCCTACGTTGAGCCTTCCGGCGCGTTCGCCGAAGTGGGGCCCGATGTCACCAAGCAGCTGGTCTTCTCCGCGTGGAACGCCGCCCCGACGGCGATCACTACGATGCTCTCCTACGAGGCCGAGCGGCAGATTCTTGAAGGCTCGCCGCGGCACGGGGAGAACACGGCCGAGGCTCGCCGTAAATTCGCAGGGCGTCTACGCTACAACGTCCGTGACGGCGAGCCTCAGACCATGTCAGCTCTTGCGCTTTTCATCCCTCATGCTTCACTGGCACTTGCGGGTGATCCACTGGAACGTGCTTCGATGAAGGGTTCCGCCGTGGAGGGCAACTCTGTGCGGGAAGCTGCCGCGGAAGCCGGTAAGTCCATGGTGGGCGGCGCCGTAGTCGACCCCGCCAGCCGCCTCGGTGTTTGGGCTTCCTACTTCTCCGTTCCCGGCACCCTGCCGGCAGAGTGGAAAAACGATGCCCGGCTGGCCACCAAAGAGCTGCGGAATCTGGACGAGTACACCCAGCAGCTCTCCAAAACGTCAGACGCAGGCGGCGCAGACCAAGACTCCGGCTCAGAAGCCGGACTGTATCTGGCCCACATTGACCGGATGGCGCAAACATCCGTCGGTGATCCGGCAGGATGGGACGACGGCGTCGAAGACCTGGCCGTCAACTCCCCCGCCAACTGCATATACCGCGCCCTGGGTCGAGTCGTTCCGGACGAATTCGACGGTGCTGAGCTGTGGAAGGCTGCCGTCTTCGCTGCCACCGGCCTGCGTGCACTCTTCAACCGCCTCGACGTCTCAGAGCTGCTGGACAAGCTTTACCCCGAAGCCGCCTACTGGCAAAAGGTCCTGCGCTACTGCGAGGCCGGAAACCTCCAGGCGGTGCTGGACGAGTACGTCTTCCAGCTCCGCAGTCAGCAGGCTCCCGGGGAGATCACCAACGAGCAACTGTGGGCGCTGGCCGATGACATCCGGCGTTCCCTGTCCCTCAAGCCGGCGCAGATGCTCGCCAAGTATCCCGATGGATCCCACGAAGATCTCCGCATGGGCGTCCGTTTCGCCGTCCGGTACAGCAACGCCAAAACGGACGACGGCGACAGCAACCGCATGCCCGACGTTCGGCGGGCCTTCAATAGCCCGTTCTGGCCTTTCGTTCTGGCGTCGACGTCCGTGGGCCAGGAAGGCATCGACTTCCACTGGTGGGCGCATTCCGTCATCCACTGGAACGTGCCTGGCAACCCCGTTGATTTCGAACAGCGCGAAGGCCGCGTGCACCGGTACCTGGGGCATGCAGTGCGGAAGAACGTTGCCAGCCGGCATGGTCGCGACATTCTGAAGCCGGGCGTCATTGATCCGTGGCAATCCCTCTTCACGGTGGCCACAGACTCGGTCGCCGCACTGACAGAGAATGACAACAATGAGTTCGCTCCACACTGGATTTACCGGGGAGAGCACAAGATCGAGCGGCGGCTGTTGGACCACCCTCTCAGCCGTGACGTGCCACGCACAAAGCACATGCTGGCCTGCCTCGCGAAGTACCGGCTGACGTTGGGCCAGGCCAGGCAGGATGATCTGCTGGGCCTGATCAAGGATGGTGCGGAGATCAAGCCGCTGAATTTGCGGCCGTAGGACGTCACAAAGCAGCCGATACGCGGCCGGCTGGACCGATGAAAGGTGTCATGCCGCCACCTTGACTGGACAAGAATTTAGCCCGCGCCGCGAAGAAACTTCGGGGCTAATGGGAAGGGCCGACAAGTTATGGCGGAGTGGGATGTAACCCCCGAAAACATTCGATGCAACTCCTCCATCTGGCTGACAGTCAAAGGACCGCAAGCGCCGAAACACGGCGGATTCCGAACTCGTTTAGCCCAAATTCAACTACGACCCGTCACGCGTCTGATCCTGTCCCGTATTTCTGGACCCGGAAGGACGGTTTCATCTGGCGCCACAGCCTAACTCTCGTGAAGGTCGAAACTGAGGCGAACGGACAAATATTGGTTATGACGACAGGACGCCAGCCGCTGCCGCCGTGGGGCTGTTCCTCGATGACAGCCGCGTGTGGGCAGACGGCTCGTGGGGGTCCGCTGGCCATGGCCGACGCGGGGCTCACGAACTCCGCCCCATGTAGTCTCGTTCCATTACCGTAATTCCAGGGAGGCATGTGTGGTTCGAGCGGAGAACGGGACACTTGCGGGTGTTCTGGAAGGCAAGAAGCAGTACCAGGTTCCGCTCTACCAACGCGTGTACTCGTGGGGCAAGAAGCAGCTCGGGCAACTGTGGTCGGACGTCGTCGAGTTGGAGCGCACTCTTGGTGACGACCCGAAGGCATCGCACTTCATCGGCTCTCTCGTGCTGGCGAGCAGTCCTGACTTCGGCGCCATCGGCGTCAACAAGTTCCTTGTTGTCGACGGCCAGCAGCGACTGACCACGCTGACTCTCCTTCTGGCTGCGCTCCGCGATCATTTGATCGAGACCGGGAAAACCGATAGGGCGAGCGGCATTGACGCCCAGTACCTAATCAACGTCTTTGACAGCGGCAAGCCGCTTAAAGTCATGCCGACCCAGACAGATCGGCCTGCCTACATGGCGGTGCTCAATCGTGCGCCGCACGCTGGCGGGGAGGACGCTGTCGGCGATGCGTACCGGTTCTTCCGCTCGAAGATCGCCGCGGCCGACGACCCGGATGATCCGCATGACCTGGAACTGCTCGAAGCCGCCGTCGTACGCGGTCTCGCGCTCGTCGTCGTCACGGCGGAGCCGTCAGACAACGCACACCGCATCTTTGAGTCGCTAAACAACACTGGCCTCCGGCTGACGCAAAGTGACCTGCTCAAGAACTATTTGTTCATGCGGCTCGGTGATCGCGCAGAGATGGTTTACGAGAACGTTTGGCTTCCGCTGGAAAGGAAACTCGACTCTGAGAATCTCGAGCTGTTGTTCTGGCTCGACCTCGCTCAGCGCGACGAACGAGCGAAGCAGTCGGACACCTACGTCGGACAGCAACATCGGCTCGAGAGACTAAAGACGATCGAGGAAGTCGAGGCCGAGGTGATCCGTATCGCCAAGCTGGGTGACGTGCTTGCGACGATTCTCGCGCCTACGGGGGAGAAGCACGCCGAGGTTCGCCGTCGCCTCACCAGGATCAGAGCTTGGGGCTCGACGACTGCATATCCGGTGGTTATGCAGATCCTCGCCCGACGTGCTGCCGGCACCGCGGCTGACGATGAAGTTGTGCGCGCGCTGACGTACCTGGAGTCGTATTTCGTACGGCGCATCGTGATTGGGCGCGCCACCGCAAATCTGAACCGAACGCTACTCCAGGCTGTCGGTGCGATCAGTGATGCGGACCAGATCGACGTCGCGCTGCGCGAATTCCTGTCCCGCGGCCGCAAACACTTCGCGACCGACCTCCAGGTTCGCGAGGCTGCCACGGCGATCGCGTTCTACTGGCAGGGCCGCGGAACGCAAAAAAAGCTCATCCTGCAGTGGCTCGAGGAGGCATACCGCCCGAAGGAGATCGTCGACCTCGACCCTAGGCATCTGACGATCGAGCATGTATTGCCACAGACGATGACTGATTCCGTGCGCGAGACGTTCGCGGCGGGTTTCAGCGCCGATGCGGACATCGACTACGAACACGAGCGGGTCGTGCATACGCTCGGCAACCTCACTCTGAGCGGGTACAACAGTGAACTCAGCAACAAGCCGTTCGAAGAGAAGCGCGAGATGCTGGCCAAGAGCGGCGTATCGATGAACCAGGCAATCGCTGTGCACGCCACGTGGGGCGTCGACGAGATCAGCGCCCGTAGCGCTGAATTAGCAGAGAAGATCATTGAGATGTGGCCTGGCCCGGACGAGAGCATCATCGCAGTCGGCGACGAGCCGTCTGCGCTGCGCAGCCAAGTTGCTGCGATCGTCGTCGAGATCCCGGCAGGGCGCTGGACTTCGTACGGCGACGTCGCGATCGTGGCCGGCACCTGGGCCCAGCCATTGGCTGCAATTATCGCGAACTTCCCAATTGCCAACGCTTGGCGAGTCTTGCAGAGCGGCGGGACGATCTCGCCCGGTTTCCGTTGGACGGAGCCCGACCGCGACGACGACCCCCGCGTGGCGCTTGAGGAGGAGGGGCTCCGGTTCGATGCACAAGGCCACGCGGATCCCGAGCAGTTCATGGGCGCAGAAGAACTCGCGGAAGCCGCCGGTCTCGACGTGGACGAGGAGGCGATCGCTGCACGCCGCAAGAAGAACAAGCCTCAAGCCAGGACCATAAGGGAGGTCTCCGTGAAGGACGCCCAGCTTGAATTCTTCGAGCGGGTTCGTGACCACGGCCTTATAAACGCGACGAACATCGATACTTGGCGCAAGCCCTTTCCGCAAAACTGGTACGACGTCAGCATCGGAGACTCCCGTGGGCAAATCTCGCTCCAAGTGAACTCCCAGAAGAAACTGGTCACCACGCTTTTCTGGATCAGCAACGACAAGGACCTCTATGCGAAGTTGCTGGACCAACGCGACGCCATCGAAGCAGACCTCGGTTTCGTCCTCGAGTGGGACGACAAGCCCGACCGCAAGGCATCCAAGCTCGTCATCAGCCGCCCCGGCGACTTCTTAGACCAGGCTCAGTCGCCACAACTCGTCGAGTGGCTTGTGACCACGGGAGACACGTTCGCGCGGGTCTTGCCGAAGTACTTGTGACGCTCCTGCTACTTCTTAATGCCACTTAATGCCACGGTTCCGTCCACAGTGACAAGAACCGCTCCGGAGGGAACTCTTGGCAGCCTTTCCTCAAAGTGCGCTGTCGACGGTTCCTCTCATCAAGTCGATCAGCCATGAATAAGTTACTCAGCAGTTGCTATCGCCCATATATGAACAGGTCCCCCGCCTAGTTATTGCGCCACTGCAGCCGCTGTCGCGTAGACATCAGCTGGCATCGGGCGGTGCAGCTTCCAGGTAATCGCGATCGGCTTCTCGCCGGCGTGCTGCACGTAGTCCACTTGCCCGAGACACGTGTAAGGAACCGTCAGGCCGGTGTCGTCGTCCGCAGTATCCCTGGTGAAGATCAGGATCGTCGAGCCGTGTGAAGCCCGGTCCAGGTACCGTTTACCGGTCGGGCTCCCGGGCGAGGTCGCGTTCTGCGACTCCCAGTGGAACAGCTCCGGGCTGATGGCATAGTCCTTGTACATCGTGGTGGCCGAGTGCTTTTTGTCGTCCTTGTTGAGCGTCACGAAGAAGGCGTCGGTGGAGGTCGCCGGGCACCAGGCAACGCCCTCGCGGTGCTGCACGTTCTTGCCCAGCTCCAACGAACCGTACTGCAGGGCCGCCAGGACCTCTTCGCGCCGGTAGGTCGCGTGCGAAAGCAGTGGAACGTGCTGCAGCCCCGCTCCGAGCCCCTTGGCGGCGTGCTTGGACGCTGCGACTCCGAGTCTCACGAGCTGGCGGATCTCGCTGCAAACAAACTGGTAGCCGCGCAGATAGTCGAGTCCGGCGTCGTACGTCTGAAAACCGCCGCCGTCGTCCCAAAGCGTGTAGAACAGCATCCGGGCGAACGTCTGCTCTCGCAATCCTAGCTCCGCGTAGCGCGGCGCATCGGGGCTGACCAGCATCGAGTAGGCCTCGGCACGTTCCGGATCGTCCACGTGGATGAGGGCGGCCATGCGGCCCAGGAGCCTCTTCTCATCGGCATCCGTGAGCTCCTGGATCCTCCCGCTGAGGACTGCCTCCAACCGCGAGAACCCCTCGATCAGCCCCGCCTGGCGGAGGTAGCCGGTCCACGAGTCCCTGGTCGAACGGTAGATCGACTTCACGTCGCTCCCGGACCGCTCCAGGTAGGCCTCCAGCTCGGTCTCCGCATACGAAGCAATATCCCGGACCAGCTGCGCCCGGTTGAACCGCAGCTGAGCCTTGATGTTGTCCAGCACTACTTTCTGCGCCACACGGTCCAGCACGATCTGCGAGCCCGACGGCAGATACGGGAACTCGTCCTCGACGGCCTTTTCCAGCTCCTTGCGCCCATACCCCGTCAAAGCCCGGTAGCGCAGATCAAAGCGGAACTCACGCCGTTGCTGTCCGATAAAGTCCATGACCGTCAGCACCGCCTTGCCTTCAGCACGGCGCAACCCCCGCCCCAGCTGCTGTAGGAAGATCGTGGCGCTCTGCGTGGGCCGGAGCATCAGGATGGTATCCACCTGCGGGAGGTCCAGGCCTTCGTTGAAAAGGTCGACGGCGAAGATGCAGTTGATCTCCCGTCGGCGGAGGCGTTCCAGCGCCGCTGCACGGTCGGCGTCGTCGGTGCTGCCGTCGACCGCAACGGAAGCGATTCCGGCACGGTTGAAAACCTCGGCCATATAGTGGGCGTGCTGGACCGAGACGCAGAAGCCGATGGCCCGCATCCGGTCCGTGCTGGTGACTTTGTCGCGGAGTTCGCGGATCACCTTCGCGGCACGGGCGTCGTTGCCGGTGTAGAGGTTGTTCAGCTGCGTGACGTCGTAATTGCCGCGCTTCCATTCCAGCTGGCTCAGGTCGACGTCGTCCGAGACGCCGAAGTAGTGGAACGGCACCAGCAGGTCAGCGTCCAGGGCATCCCACAGCCTTAGTTCGCTGGCGGTGCGGCCGTCGAAGAACTGTTTGGCGACGTCGACGCCGTCGCCGCGTTCCGGCGTCGCTGTCAGTCCGAGGAGCTGTTGCGGCTGGAGGTGGTCCAGCAGCCGGCGGTAGGTGGGCGCCATGGCGTGGTGAAATTCATCGATCACGACCACGTCGAAGAAGTCCGGTTCCAGCTGTTCGATGCCGAGGGACGACAGGGACTGCACCGACGCGAAGATCTGCTTCCAATCCTTCGGTTTATGGTCCCCCACGTAGAGCTCGCCGAACGCACCGTCCTGCATGACGTCCCGGCAGGTGCGCATGGCCTGTTTGAGGATTTCCTGCCGGTGGGCGACGAAGAGCAGCTTCAGATCACGGCCGGCCGCTTCGCACAGACGCTTGTAGTCCAGGGCCGCGATCACGGTTTTCCCGGTTCCGGTGGCCGCGACCACGAGGTTGTGGCTGAAGCCCTTGAGCCGCTCGGCTTCCAGGTCCTCGAGCATCTCCTCCTGGTGGAGGAACGGCTGGACTTCAAGGCCTGTGGCAGCATCAGGGGCTGCGGTTCGCCGACCGCCGTTGCGCTCCAGTGCGGCGTCGAGTTTTTCGCCGTCACGCTCAGGGTCATAGCTCTGGAAGGCCCGCTGCTCCCAGTAGCTGTCGAAGGTGACCTCGAACTTTTGAAGCAGCGTGGGCGTGCCGACGGAGCTGAGCCTGACGTTCCACTCGAGTCCGTCCAGGAGGGCTGCCTGGCTGAGGTTTGAGCTGCCGACGTAGGCCGTGTCGAAGCCGGAGTCCCTGCGGAACAGCCAGGCCTTGGCGTGCAGACGGGTGGCCTGGGTTTCGTAGTTGATCTTCACGTCGGCGCCGTAACGCGTGACTAGC
The DNA here is from genome assembly GCF_039748055.1 of Burkholderia sp. RS01. Taxonomy (NCBI): domain Bacteria; kingdom Pseudomonadati; phylum Pseudomonadota; class Betaproteobacteria; order Burkholderiales; family Burkholderiaceae; genus Burkholderia; species Burkholderia sp. RS01. The sequence goes on along the minus strand of NZ_JBDLAK010000009.1, from coordinate 103,093 downwards.
TCGTCGATGGCGCGGCGTTCCGTGGCACCCATGTAGGTGGTTGTGATGACTCGGAGTTTGACGTCGCGCTCCTTGAGCTGCTCCAACGCCGGCTGGAGCAGGCGCAGTCCCGTCCAGCGAACGAAGGCACAGAGCAGGTCCACGGTGTTGGCGGACTCGATCTCGGTTCGGAGCTCGGCCGCGAGGTTCGGATCGTCCTTGCTGTTGGTCAGGAGGGCCGACTCGCTCAGCTTGGTGGTGGGACGGCGGAGTTGGCGGCGTTTGAGTGCATCCGGACGGTGGAGGGAGTGGAGTTGCGTGGGGCCCGCGGCGATGCGGTCTGAGGTGCTGAGTTCCTCAAGGATGCGGTTGGCCAGACCGACCCTGTCACTTGGCTTGGCTGCGGCGAGAGCCTGGCGGACGGCGTCGGCCACATGGCGGGAGAGGATGTCCGGGGTGTCTTCGTCCTCGACATTTGCGAAGACCGGATGGAGTTCTGGAGTGGTATTCAGCAAATTGCCGAGCGCATCCGTGTTGAGGAGTTCGTACAATCCTTCGTGCAGCTTCTCCGCCGCTCTTCCCCCGCTGAAATTAGTCACTGCGCCAGGCTACTAGCGATCACCGACAACAAGGGGGATTCCTCGTGTCAGCTCGCTCAGGAACTAGCTGGACAAGCCGACACAAGGAATCCACGGTGAGGCCATTCTCAGAGAGACACAGCCTCGCCCTCGATCGCGGAGACGAGCACCGAGAGCGCGCGCCGGTCAAACTCAAAATGATCGCTCATTGAAAGTCGGTACCCCGGCAACTCGTGTTTCGCTTCGGCAACGGCTTTTTCCCGCCGTATGTCTGTGCTCCCGGTTGCGCTTCTGAACCAAAGGGGATGGCCCACAACGACTCCGACTTTCTGATCTGGCATAAGCACGACCGGGACTCCCAAGGACCCTACCGCCACGACCTCACAGCCAGGATCGATAGACTGCGCTGCCGACTGAAGATCCTGCTTGCGATCGAACCATCTGGCGAGTTTCAGCGCGTCTCCCGCACACAAATCCAGCATGTCGAGCGCCAATCTCCAGTCGAGAACGCCATGGAGGCGTTGGTTGTCCCACGACCTCAGGCAGTCGGGGCAAGACGTAGAACACCCCACGTGGCCTTCTGCTTCGTACATGACCCGCAATGTCTCACGGGTGGAGCGCAGCAGGGCTTTGAAATTTTCCGGTTTGGCTATCTCCACGGCGTAGCCCGCCCCGTTATCCAGACTGTCGGCCAGGAACACTCTGGCTGTCGGCTCACCAGCAGAGGTCAGATGCTGCAGGCCTGCCTGCATCTCCTGCGGATCGATGTCTAGCTGCGCCTTCACCCCTGCGCGCATGACCTCTGCTAGCGACCAGAGAGCAGACATTCCTGCTGGCAGTACTCCTGCGGAGGTCGGGAGGCCACCTGTTGGCGTCTCCAGGCGTGTGAATGCTACCGTCACCGCGTCCGTGGTGCGGATTTCTCCGATTGCGCTCTTACCGATGTCGATCCCCGATGTGGGCATATCCTTCCAACCCCGCGTATAGATCGTCTTGTCGACGGCGACCACAGAACCGTCGCCCTGCCGCTTAAGATCAAAGAGATGTCCTTTGTTGTCGTTATACTGCAGCAACTTGCCCTGCTCATATAGACGGACATCGACACCCAGGACCTCTTCGAGCGACGTCTCCTTTTGGGCGGAAACGAATGTAGGCAGGCTTTTGGACTGTGCTCGCGAGCCGTCGATACGGTAGGGACGCGGCTTGTAAGTCGTTCTGAACCCTCGCGGTTCAAACATGGAGAACCGCACCACTTGAGAGCCACAGTTCTCGCAAGAGTCGTCGACTTTCCGGTCAATGAATGTCGTTGCGCAATCCGGACATGACACAACTTCGTGGGAAGCCCCCAGCGGGTCGGCCGGCGACCATGATCTGCCTGTCTTCTCGTAGTGGGCAAACCCTGCTGCCGTGTGAACGAGTCCGTCTCTGACAACTTCGGCGCCTGGGGCATAGTTCGTTACAGCCAGCGCAAGCGGACGGTCGGCAACAACGTTGTTGTCCAGCACTCTCCCCATGACTTCACCGTCGTAAAGATTGCGTACCCTTGTGGGAAATCCGAAGAGGGGGAGGAGACCGCCGAGCGCCAAGACCAGACTAAGCTCCTCGTCGCTTCGTTCTGGCAGCGCAATTATGCGGTCGATTTCAGCGACAAGCTCAATTCGCGCCCAACGCTCGATCTCCAGGACGTGCGTCTCTGTGAGCCTCGTGTAGCGGCTCAGCTGTCGAACGACGTGGCCTACGTCTGGATGCGTACTCAGCCAGTCAGCGACTCCGGACCGGTATTCGGGCCAGGATTCAACGTTTCCGAAAGATCCATGCAAGCTGTCGGGAGACCATCCTGGCCCCCCCGCCACCGATGAGAAGGCCCGTTTGAGGAGCTCAGATGCTGCGACGCGCTGAACGATGCGGGGACGCCCCAAGTCGAGGAACGGCTGGGGAGGAAGATCTCCTGTCATGCGGTAAGCATTGTTGAAGTAGTACTCATCGTGGGCCGAGTCGCGGCAGGATGTGATGGCGAATGAAAATGCCTGCCCGGCGCGGCCGGCGCGGCCGGCGCGGCCGACTCGCTGCTGGTAATTGAACCGCTGAGGCGGCATGTTGGCCATCAGAGTTGCGTTGAGCGCACCGATATCGACGCCGACTTCCATGGTCGTAGTCACACTGAGAACATCAAGCTGGCAGGTGCGTGGGTTCTCTTGAGGCGCCGGCAGCTGGATACCTTTAAACCAGCGCTGTCGCTTGCGCTGTTCGCTGGCAGGCTTGGTCTGTGCGGTCAGCTCGGCAACGGCGATTCTCCGCAGGTCCTGGCTCGCAAGCCACCCATAGTAATCACCACCGTTTGACGGTCGTTCGCGTTGCGTCAGTGTGGTGGAGTCGCAGCCCTTGTTGGCGCAGACTCCCGCAGAGCCTTGTAAATGGACAAAACCACAGCGGTCGCAAGTCCACACGTGGCCCGGTGGAGGGGCGAAGCGGATGTGGTTCGTCGATCCGTGAATCTTTAGGATCCATCCGTCATGGGACAGGCCCTGACTCTTGAGAACGCCGTATGCCCACGCCTCGAGCGTTGCGGCGTCGACACCGTGCCGGACCGAAACACGCTTGAGGTAGTCTTTCACCGCGGTCGGGGTCTTGATCCCGTCCGACCGGGCAGCAAAGGAACCTTCGTAGTTGAGGTCTAGGCCCAGCAGGCGCACGCAGCTTGCGACGACCTCGCTCGCAAGATCGTCGCTGAGACCGCTTCCGGACCCTGAAACGTCCGCTCGAATCCAGGCCAGCCCCGTCGATTCAACGTCGCGCCGGCCAGAGTCGAACACTTGTCGAGCCAACTCCATATCCAGCATGTTGCCGAGCTTCTCCTGCGCGACAGCTGAGGAGGCGGCATCCGCCTTTATCCAGAGTCCCTGTTCCGGCGGCGCGTAGAAGGAGTACCAAGGCTCCTTGTTGAATTTTTGCGCAAAGGGAGACGGGCCACCCGGGCTTATCCCCAAGTCGACCATCTGCGTTTCGATCCGAACTCGGAGGTCGGTCCATGCGATGGACTCGGATCCTGCTGAGCCCAGCTCTGACAACACCTCGTGGTCAGCAGGGGTGGCGACGCCGGCCGTTTCACGCATAATGGCCATGAGCGCCCCGGGATTGGTCTGCAATATGTGTTGTGCCTGAGCGAGTTCAGCAGGCTTCAGACCTGATGGGTCTGAGGTGAACCGTCGAAGGATGTCCGCAATGTCAGTGTCCGCTGCGTCAGAGAGGCCCTTCCGGAGCATTTGAACCAGGATGTCGCTGTACTGACGGGTGGCCAACGAAGCGGCCGTCCTCGCCGCGGAATCTCGATTGTCCGTGAACACTATGGTTCGGTAATCCTCCGGCCGCTCACCGAGTGTGCGGGGGAGCTGACGGAGGTACACAGAAGTCGTCTGAGCCGGCGACGTCGCGTGACCTTGCAGGGGAGAGGCAACTTGGCCCTGCACAAATTCAGCCGTCTGGCGCCCTTGTTGTCCGCATTGTGGACATTTGCCAGGGATGGCGGGGGTGGCACTTGCGTCGCCCTTGCCGCTGATTTGAAGCACCCAGCCATTTGCTCCCTCCGGAGCACCTACTTCGACGCGTCCGCTGGTTTCCAACCGTGCCCGGATCCATGCAACATCGAATGTCTGATTTGACCATTTGCTGCCGGCACCCACCGGTGCCTGGTCGCCGACCGTTGGCCAAAACCAACGATAAATTCCCCGGTTGCGCCGGGTAACCAATCCGGGTGCGTCCGACAAGATGCCGGCCGGCGTGGCACTCAGGCTCTCCGTTCCGTCGCTGAATGGCAAGACGTAGCCGCCCAGGCTGGTGTCGCCGCACTCGCCGCAGAGGATGAGTTCCAGGACTCGACTGCCGCAGGCGTCGCAAACTGACACGGGTTGTCCGAAGAGCTTGCCAACGTTTCGGTGCTTGTCTCGTCGATCGGACGATACCCCCGCACACAGGGCGCTGCTGCAGGCCCACAATCCGGACAATACGCGGGCAAAAATATGGCCACGGAGGGGGATGCCAACCTGTCCGCCGAGTGCGACAGCTTGGAAGACTGCTTCAAGTGCAGTCAGTTCGTGATCATTGCTGCCGAACAATCGCTGCGAAATTGTGTGGAGGGACTGTGCCCGATACCTGCCGTCCGACTCGTCGAAGCAAGCCGCCGCAATGGCTTCGGAGAGTTCGGCAGATCGACTCGCCAACGTGCCCGCCGCGTGTCCCGCCAGCACCTGATCCCGACTAATCGGTAGCTGGCTCACAATTGCGCGGGGCTGCCCGGCAGTGACGACAAAGCTGCTCTTGGACGCTCCGAAGAACTCCTCCAAAAAGTTCAAGCCCTGCTCGTCCGGACTTAGTGATGCGCTGGCGGCGATAATGCGCAGCTGGGGGCTATCCGGCTCGAGGCCAAGTCGACTCATTAGCCTTCTCAGAAGCAGGGCAACTTCACTACCTGCGGAACCTCGGTATGAGTGGAGTTCGTCCACTGCCAGTGTGAACACATGGTCCGGAGACTGAGCAAGCCATTCCCGTGACTGCCGAAACAGCGGCGCCTCGAAGTCTCGCATTAAGATCGCGTTGATCATCGCGAAGTTAGAAACCATGACGTCGGGAGGGTCCTGAACCATATCCCAACGGGTCACCATTTCGTGAACCCTTGGGTCGGTAAAGAGCGATAAATCACTCTCGTCGACCGTCCCAGCAGTGACAAGGCTTTCGTACTCTGCTGTCATCTCACGAAGTTCCTGAATTACCCGTGACACTGCCCCCGATTTTGCGGACGGTGTCGGCAGTACGTTGTTTCCGGGCGTAGCACCCGTGTACCGGCCAAACCAGAGCCGCGCCTCGGGACGGGTCTCGGAAATCCTCCGGAAAGCCAGGCGGAGACGCGTTAGTTGGTCTTCCACTAGCGCGTTCGTGGGGTACAAGATAATCGCTCGGACTGCCGCCTTGCGCTTCTCGTTCTTCCGCATGGCGCTGAATGCGTCCCCAGTCCACCACGTGTTGACTGGTCCCGGCGTGCTCCATCCCTCAGACTCCTCGACCAGCCGGAGCAGGATAGGCAACAGGATCGCTTCCGTCTTGCCGGATCCAGTGCCCGAGGTGAGGACGACATTTCTCTTGCCGGCCTCACCAGCACCTCTATTCGTCAGGATGCTCATGGCTTGATGCCGTCGAACCCCGATTGCCTCACCTGGCTTCACGAATTGCCGAAAAAAAGCGTCTCCAACAACACGCCCAACCGATTCCGAGTACCCGGCAGCAACGGCAATTTCAATGAGGCCATCTGTAGTCGGATAGGGAACGACCGGTTCGACCAAGGGTTCTTGAAAAACTTGTCCTGGTGCACCCAGAAGGTCATCCCGATCCGCGGCCAATCCAGGAGACCGCAGGCGATAGTTTGTCGAGAAATATCGCGAAAATGCCTCCTTCAAGTCGTTGCTGACACTGATCGGATTGGGGTGTTGGGTCATGAAGTTAGCTTTCCAATAAGCGCTTCGGCAGCGGCGGAGGGGACATTGAAGTACGTGGTCGACCGGTCCGACCGCTGAATGTGAGGCAAGCCGCCACCACCCATGACTGCTGCGCGTCCGTATATGCCTGGAAGTTCGGCTCCGACTGGCACTGACAAGGTAGCTTCCAGCGGGTCATAGGCAATAAGCGGGCGGTTCGTCTCCAGCGCCGCGAGGTGCTTTCCCAATTCGACGGTTACTATGGCCGCCACATCGCCAGCCACATCCTTGGCCGTTCGGAAGTAGTATCGGGAACTGAAACTCTGCGACACCCGGTAAAGTCCCGGCAGTTGCGCGGACTCGATGGCGGTCCAAGAGGCGGACTGCGTGTTGAAGTACTCGTACGATTCTGTGAATGGCATGCTGCCGCGATGCAGCCCTCCACCCACCGCGGACAAAGGTGGCAGCGCACTGGCGAGCGCGATGGAAGCATTCGGGACCAGGTCGACGCCAAAATCCTCTGCGATCGATGCGATCTGGTCGTTTGGGATATCAGCGATCACGTGCAGTGACTGGCGTTCAGGCGCATTGACTGAAATGGTGGCGCCTGCCGCCTCCAGCGCTTCAAGAACTTCACCTTTGAGCTGCCTGTTCCAATACCCAGTCAGCATCCAGGATTCGTCGGCTAATTGACCGAAACATGTTGCTGCGGACTCCCAGCGAACGACCTCAAGGTCAGCGTTCCGCTCTAGCTCGATAATGCCTAACGATTCCAAGTCGCGAAGAAGCTGGTTCTCAAAGATTGCGCTGTCTTCGAGTTGTCTCGCGAGAGTGGAAAATTCGCGACGGGATCCAGCGCCGAGGAAGAAGAGGGCATCAATGAGTGCGCTCCAACTTGGGCAGATGGGAGAAAGCTCAGGCAACGTATTTCTTGTGCGCCGGGCTGTGACTTCGCCGGAGGATGCGGATTTCCGTACCCAGGTAGGTTGTCGTTTACTCATGCCGCATTGCGTGCAGACTCCGTACATCCAACTCGACTTCGGACGCTTTCCGTCAAAGGTCGGAAACTCGAAGCGATGGCGTCCAGTCACAATGCAGGAGTTCTCCGGAGGCCCCGCCACGACTAGCAGCTTCCCGCGTGGACGTCTTTGGCCGCTGCCAGCCCAATTCGGGCGGGACTCCACGCTGTGACGGGAGTGTGGCACCGGGGGTGCCGATAACGCCAGACCATCGAGACCAGGGACCGCTGCATCGTCATTGGGAAGACATTGCATCGGCCAAAGAGGATCCTCCAGATCGTGACACAGCGACCTGAAGCGCAAGGCGAGGTCAGGGACTGGTTCCATTGAGCTCCTGAGTTTCACAGCCAAGTTCTGGAGCGTTGTCTTTCCTCGCCGCAGCGACAAAGTAAAGTCCGTACAATTTTGTGGAAGGTCATCCAGACGGACTACTGCGGGAACTGTCAGCCGTCGGCGTACAAAATGCTCCTCAGCTTGGAGTGTCTCCTCATTTCGAGTCAGCAACAACAGATCCACGGGTTCGTCAGTCTCTGAGGCGATCATGACTTGGATCGGGCTGAGGGAACTCCAACGAGGCATATGCCCTGGGAGCTTCAGTCCGCCTGTGATCGTCATTTGCGTCGAAAGCCGCGGCTGAAATGCAGAGAGATCAGTAGCTGTCACCAGCGCGGACGCGGGTGGGCGTAAGAGGACCACATCCGTATATACGGCCCAGCCCTGGGGGACACCGCTCGTCCCCCCAGGAATCCTTGAATATCCTGGCTGGGCAGCGTCGGCTAGGATATTCTCCACCGCCGACGTGAGTTGAGGTTCATCTTTGACCAAAACGCGCGACTGTGCTGCCGCATTTATGCGATCGGATTCGATATAGCCGGCGGAGAATGCGTCACGCGTCAGGATGACCACATTTTTCGGAAAGCGACGCCGTTCGGTCCCTGCGCCCACGGCGACCCGTAGATCACCGGCAATAGCGGACCCTGCGTCGATGCCGACAGCACGAAAATCAAATCCGGACGAACCGACTCCTAGGGCCTCCAATCTGAACTGCTTCGCCATGTCCTGGAGCCCGTCGATGCGGCATGTTTCGCCGGGCGAGGCACCTGCGAGAATCAATCCAAATCTCATTTCAGACCGAAGCATGACACGCCCGTCCCTGAGCGTCAGAAGACAACGTCCGGGCCCCGTTCCCACCTTCCCCTCTGCGGATGACGGTGCGCCTTCCCACGTGGCGAATTCGGCAAGGGCAATTTCAACGATGCGGCTCTTCAGCTCGGATGAAGCCCACATCTTGACAAGGGCTTTGTTGGCCGATGTCCGGGCCGAGTTGATCCAAACGTCAATAGCGCCGTACATGTCGGTAAGGGAGACTGTCTGACCCGCGACGAAGCCCTGTTCCTCGAACATTTTCTTCAAGTTTCGGCGCTCGCGGGCGCGCACCAACGCTTGCGAAATTGGCAGCCCAACATATCGATGCATCAGCGCATAGGCGCTCGGCATACCCCTGTGACCGTCTTGGTCTTCGAGCCAGAGGCTCAGAGATTCCCAGTAAGCCTCACTGGATTTCATGAAGGACGTCCGGAACCTTCCCGACTCGGCGCGAGGTACAGCCAAGAGTCCCTCGAGGTTTGAGTAGTATCCAGATTCGACAGCCCCCGTATCGCTGTTGGCGCCACCGATGCGTTCTGCGGCCAATGAAAATAGCGTCAACAGCGCAATGTGCGGCGGTGGCGGGACCTCTATGGAACTTGCCAGCGCCTTTCGCCTCCTGGACAGCCACAATGTTGTTATGCGGTCGAACTCAGCAAACGCGGCCCGGCCTGAGTCCTTCCAGCAAAGCCTCGACCGGACGGCATTCGCCAACGAATCGTCTGCATCATCGATGTTCACTCCGATGTCCTCACAAACTTTGGCAAAGGCGTCATCGTCTTTGTCCAAGTAGACGAGCTCCCCCGCCCTGTCGTCACCGAAGAATCTGTGAGCCAAAGCCGTGTTCCAGGCCTCGTAATCAGAGCCAACTACCGCTGCGACGTCATTTGCCGCCAATTCAACCATTTCCTCGCGCCCCCCACCTACAAAATAACTCTTTTACGCAAGGTTAGTTAGCACCCCTGACAGTTATCGTTTGGACGCGCAGAATGGACGATTACAAAGACCCCGACGTTGCCTCCTGCCCACCGATAGGATTTCTCAGCTGCTCCCAAGCGCTTTGCCAGCGCAGAATCCAGCTGATATACCGTCCCAATGACTAAAGGCCACGTTTTTGTCACGATGGGCGACTTGCTCAACTTCAAGTCCGATGCTTGGCTGCTGCCTGTCGACCGCCGCGCTTCGCCTGGTGATCACTGGAAAGTGGCGTTGCCCTGGCTCGAGGAGGCCTTGGAAATCCACAATCTTCAATCGATAAGAGACGAATCGGTTTTCGCATTTCCGCTTCATATCTGGAATCGCGATTCATCCATTCCGGTCCTCACAGCTGTCCCGATGTCGGGCGTCACCGACGCAGAGCAGCTCCTGCCTCGTTTCCGTTCATTTCTCGAAGTCGCGACCGCCGCCACCACTGAGCGTCGTAAATCAACCGCAGAATCCGCGGTACGCCCGGTGTTGGCAGTGCCATTCTTTGGTACCGGTCGAGGCGGTGGAAACATCTATCGAGGCGAGATTCTGCGGGTGCTGCTCAAGGAGGCTTACCGCCACACAGGCGAGGCGGGCGTGGACGTCGTCTTTGTCTTTCAGGATGCTGCCGCCTTTGCTCTCGCGCAACAGCAGCGACGGGAACGCAGTGATGCGTGGTCCGCCCTTGCGCCATCCCTCCTGACCAAGGCCAAAGATTTGGCTAAGGTTGCACGGGACGGCAGATTAGTTCCATTCATGGGCGCCGGCGTCAGCATCAGTGCGGGGGCTCCAAATTGGAGCCAGCTTTTGCAGCGTCTTGCCGGTGCAGCGGGTCTCGAATCATCTGAAAAAGCTGCACTCGCCAAACTCAGCAATTTGGATCAGGCCGACGTCCTTCGATCGTTCTTCTCCGACAAATTTCCCCTTGACAGCGACGCCAGGTTTGGCCGGGCCGTAGCCGACTCCGTCGATGTGAAGAAATACGGCCTGGCTCCGAGTCTTCTCGCCTGTCTTCCATCCAACGGGGCGATCACTCTCAATTACGACACTCTCTTCGAGACAGCTTCTGAGGACGCAGGAAGTCCTCGTACGGTTATTCCCGGCGATCAGCCGGACGACCGGACGGCCGCAAGCCAGAAATGGCTGCTGAAACTCCATGGGTCGGTCGATAAGCCCGAGACCATAGTCCTGACTAGGGACGACTACCTCGGCTACAGCGCCACGCGGGAAGCGCTCTCGGCCTTGGTGAAGGCTCATCTCATTACTCATCACTTACTCTTCGTGGGCTTCGGACTCGCCGACGACCACTTCCACGAGATCGTTCATGATGTTCGCCGGGCATTACCAGCCAAGCAGGGAGGGAATCGATTTGGATCAGCCCTCATGCTGGAAAATGACGTGATGCAGGAGAAGCTCTGGGGAAAACACCTAAATCTGATTGAAATGAAGAATCCAGATCCTTCGGAATCCGGGATCGCTGCAGCAGCAAGGCGGCTCGAGATCTTCCTTGACGCACTCGTCGCGCATGCTTCGGACAGCCACTCGTTCCTCTTGGCCCCGCACTATGGAGAGGGCCTCACGGACGAGGAGGCCAGGCTCAGAGATGCGTTACTTGAGGTCGCCAGGGTCTCTTCTACAGGCAACACCAGCAGCGCCGCGCCAGTCGTCCACCGGGTGCTTCGGGAGCTTGGCTGGGACGGCACGACTCCGAACACGAAGGCACACGCGCAGGGAGTCACGTTTTCGCCCGGCTCCCCCACCGACGCGGACGTTGGCAAGGATTCCACTAGATAATCCGCATCCATCCGATCGCACTCGCGTTGAAGCTGGTCGACACCTTGCATTAAGACTGATCTCGCGGACGGCTCGGTTGGATCCCGAGAAGGGCCGATCTGGCACCAGGTCCGGGCATGGCGCCGAGCCTCCTCGGCGACTGATGACAAGGCTGCCGCAAGAGCTTACTCTTCGCGGCCCGCCCGCATCCACAACCGCGACGGCCTCCCCCGCGTCCCGTCCGACATCTGCCCGGTTCCGGCCAGCTGCGGCTCCATGAACCGCCGGAACGTATCGCGCATCAGCGACGTGCCGGCCACCACTTCGTGCAGGTCCCGCAACTCCTTCAGCGTGAAAGGCTCGTCGAGCAGCACCCCAGGATCCGGCGCTTCAGCGTAGGCGGTCCGCAGCCACTCCACGGCCTTCGCCACGATCTCCGCGTGCCCGTACGGCAGCCCGGCGATCAGCTCCGGTTCCGTAGTGACGGAAGCCAGCCGGACGCCGTCGGACTTCAACGCCTCCTCCAGCGCCGCCGGCTGCACCACATCCACGTGCGCCACAGACAGCACCCAGCCCCGGTTGTCCCGGGCCGGATCGTCGAAGACGTGCAGCTGCCGGGGCACGCGCCCGGAGATCCCGGCCTTCTCCCGCAGGGACCGCAGCACTGCATCGGCCAGTCGCTCCCGCTCACGCAGGAAACTGCCCGGCAGCGCCCACCTGCCGTGCTGGTGGTCCTCGCCGCGCCGCACCAGGAGCACACAAAGGCTTCCGTCCGCGACCGTCAGCACCGCCGTGTCCACCGCCACCGACGGCCGCTGGTAGTCCAGCAGGGAAGCACTCGGGGCACCTTTAGTGGTCTTCACAGGATCATTTATCTCAGTATTGCGCTAAAGATTCAAGCCGTGCATACTGGAGTCAATTAGCTCAGATTTGAGCTAAAGATTCCGGAGGTCATCATGAAGGTTCAACAGCTGCACGTCGGGGCAGGCACCGCGCTCGGCCCGCTCAGCATTTTTCCCGTGTGGACGGCGGGCGCCGGCGAACTTGGCATCAGCACCGGCACCCACGCCGACGTCGCCGTCACCGAGCTGGCCGGCGGCCCGCAGGTCGACCGCCTCACCGTCACCAACAACGGCCCGCGCCCGGCCCTCCTGCTCGAAGGCGAGCTGCTCGAGGGCGGCCAGCAGCACCGGACGTGCGCCCGGGACGTTCTGCTCGGCGCCGGCGAAACCCGCGACATCGACACCTACTGCGTGGAGGCCGGCCGCTGGGAAGGCACCTCCAGCCACCGGAGGCAGGCCCGCCGCGCCCCGCTGAACGTCTGGGCCGAGCTCGCCACCGGTCCGGCCGATCCGCGGGGCGCCGACCGCCAGGGCCGCATCTGGAACAGGGTCAGCCGGTTCGACACCGCCCGGGGCCGGTCCGTGACCAGCTCCCTGCTGGAGCACATGGACCGGTTCACCGCCGAACCACGGGAGGCGAACCGCCTCGACGCCTCCGACGCCCCGGCCACGATCGAGGGCCAGCGCGGCGTAGTGATCGGGCTCGGCAAGCAGCCGCTCCTGCTGGAGGTCTTCGGCACCCACACACTGTTCCGCCGGCACTACCGCCAGCTGGTCGAATCCGCGCTGCTCGATCTGGAGCTCCTTCCGCCGCATGTGATGGCCTCCGGGCCGATGCCCGGCCAGCGCGCACGGGACTTCGCCGCCGCGGTCCAGGCCCTGGACTTCGGACCGTTCGACGGCGGCCTGCCGGCGCTGGAGGTCCGGAACCACGGCGCGCTGCGCAGCCGCCACATCACGCGCGTGGCGGGGCACGTCGCAGCGGCGGGCATCGCCGTTGCCCTCCCCCGCCGCGAACCCGAGTTGGCCCACCTGACCGGCTGGAACACCAAACACCCCCTGATGGAGATCGCATGAAACTGAACCCACTGCAGAACGACCGCGCCGCCGGCGTCCTCGTCACCCTTGCCGTGGGCGACGCCCTCGGCGCCGGCTACGAATTCGGCGCCCCGTTGCCCGACGGAACTCCGGTGAGCATGAAGGGCGGCGGCCCGTTCGGCTTCGCCCCCGCCGAGTGGACCGACGACACGTCCATGGCCATCGCGATCGCCGAGGCCTTCCTTGAATCCCTCTCGGCACGCGGCGCCCCTTCCGCGCTCGACGGGACCGTCCGGGCTTGGACGGCGTGGGCCGCGGACGCCCAGGACGTGGGGGCGCAGACCAGCGCCGTCATGGCCGGAGCCCGCCGGGATGCCGTTGCTGCGGGCCGGAGCGACGCGGACGCCGCGGACTTCTTCACGGCGGCCGCCGAGTTCCACTCCCGCACCGGCCGGAGCGCCGGCAACGGCTCGCTCATGCGCACCGCTCCCCTGGCCCTGGCCTACCTGGACCGCAGCCCCGAGGAGCTCATGGCCCAGGCCGCGGCCGTCAGCGCCCTCACCCACGCCGACCCCAACGCGCAGGAGGCCTGCGGCCTGTGGTGCGTCGCCATCCGGCAGGCGGTGCTCACCGGCGAACTGGATGTCCGGGCGGGGCTTGCTTTTCTACCGGCCGGGCGGGCGGCCCTGTGGCTGGAGCGGATCGAGGCGGCTGAGCGGTCCCGGCCGCGGGACTTCACCCACAACGGTTGGGTGGTGGAGGCATTCCAGGGAGCGTGGAGCGCCATCCACTCCACTTCCGATTCCGCTGCTGGCCCCGCGCATCTCCGGGCTGCACTGGAGGAAGCCGTGCTGGGCGGCCGCGACACGGACACGGTCGCCGCCATCGCCGGCGGCCTGCTCGGCGCCGCCTACGGCTTCTCGGCCGTCCCGTTCGAGTGGCGCCGGCACCTGCACGGCTGGCCGGGGCTGCGCGCCCGCGACCTGATGATGCTGGGCATGGAGCTCGCCGCTGGTGTTGGCCGCCTCGTAAGTGAGTGGCCACGGGCGGTCACGCAGGACTACAGCATGTGGGGACGCACCGATGTGCTCGTCCAGCACCCGCACGACGACGGCGTCTGGCTGGGCGGGGTCCGTTCCGTCGCCCGGGTGGCGGAGTTGGGGATCGACGCTGTGGTGTCGTTGTGCCGGCTTGGCACCGAGGATGTTCCCAACGTCGCCGCGGCGGACCATGCCACGTTCTGGGTGGTCGATTCCTTTGATGCCGGGGACAACGCGCATCCGGCCTTCGTGCTCCGAGAGGCGGCGGCCGCCGTCGAACGCTACCGGGCGGAGGGCAAGACGGTCCTTCTGCACTGCGTGCGGGCGGAGTCCCGGACGCCAACGGTGGCGGCGCTGTACGGGGCGAAGGTGGCGGGTGTGACTCCACAGCGAGCGCTGGAGGACATCCGGCGGGTGCTGCCTGGGGCGCAGCCCAATGCTTTGTTCATAAAATTGCTCGGCGTTGCCGACGCGCATGCAGAAGGCCCCGGTTTGCAGCCGTTGTAATTCCGACGGGCAACCTAAGATGTTCACAAATGCGCGGCATGGTCGCCGTTACAGGGCATGGGGGCAGCAGTGAGATGTATTCCGGAAAAACCCGAGTTCGGCGACGGCCAGCTGGCCGAGAAGGCCGTGTGGGAAGCGCTAAGGCGCAGCCTGCCGGATGACTGTGTGCTGGCCCATTCCGTCCAGGTCCGGGATGGCCGACGCGAGCATGAGATCGACCTGCTGGTGCTGTGGCCGGGCGTCGGCATGGCCGCGATCGAAGTCAAGGGCGGTAAGGTCGGCGTCGAGAACGGGCAGTGGTATCAGTCCGACAGGGCCGGCAAGCACGACATCAAGAGCCCTGTCGCGCAGTCCCAGGGTTCGTTGCACGCCTTCAAGACGTGGCTCGAAGACCGGCTCGGCTCCCGGCTCAGCAGCCGCTTCGCTTATCTGGTCAGCCTTCCCTACACGGATGTCCGACGGGACTGGACGATGGCCGGATGCCCCCGCTCGCTGATACTCGACCAGACCGACATAAAGTCACCGGCCGGGTTGATCAGGCACGCAATTGAGCACGAAGGTGGCGGGGTCACGACCCTGGCACCGACGTTCCTGGAGCGCATCCTCCCCCACCTCTGTGGGGACCTAAATACGCGGTCCGATGCGTCGCTGGATCCGCAGGAAGCTGAGGACGCACAGGATCACCTCACCGAGCGTCAAGCCGTGCTTTTGCAGGCCACCAGGTCGATCAAGCGGGTGAGGTTCACCGGCGGTGCGGGCAGCGGCAAGACCTGGCTCGCCTTGGAAAAGGCCCGGCTGCTGTGCCGGGAAGGCAAGCGGGTGGGGCTCTTCTGCTACAACAAGGGCCTCGGCCAGTACCTGCAGCAGCAGGTTTCCGGCTGGCGGCAGAACAAACCCGTCTTTACCGGCGAGTTCCACGAGTACGTGCGCAGATTGGGCGTCCCCGACGGTTCCGACCTGCAATACTTCGAGGAGGAAATGCCCCGCCTCCTCAAGGACCTTGCGGCCGGCATGGACCCGCACGACCGGCTGGACGCCGTCGTCGTCGATGAAGCGCAAGACTTTGCGCCGCTGTGGTGGGAATCGCTGTTGGCCTGCACCACAAATCCCGGCAGTGGTGAAGTGTACGCATTCATGGACGACCGCCAGGACGTCTACCGGCGGTGGGGCGGAGCGGCTTCCGGCACTAACCATCCGACGGCGGACCTGGTGCCGATCCACATCGACGAAAACCTGCGGAACACCCGGAAGATCGCCGAGACGTTCAAATCCTTCGCCGGCGAGCACTTCACGCCGCGCGGCGGTACCGGCCTGCCCGTCCGGAGGGTCGAGTGCGTTACCGATGACGCCCTCGATGCCGCCGATAACTGCGTCGAAGCGCTCATGGACGAAGGCTGGGCCAACAACCAGATTGCTCTCCTGACCACCAAGTCGCGGCACCCGGCGCACTTGGAGCACGTCAATGCCGGCACCATCGCCGAGTACTGGCTCGACTTCCATGCGAACAACGGTGTCTTCTACGGCCACGTGCTGGGCTTCAAGGGCCTCGAGCGCTCCGTCGTGGTGCTGTGCGTCAACGGCTTCAAGGACATGGAACGCGCGGCGGAGCAGCTTTATGTCGGGCTGTCCCGTGCGAGGAGCTTACTCGTGGTGGTGGGCGACAGCGCCCTGCTGGAGGAGGCCGGTGGCCGGGAGTTGAAGATGGCGCTGTCGAAGGCGGAGGCGTGGGGGCCGCCTCCGGTCTGACGCCGCTGGCCGCGGTTTGGGCGAGCACGACGGCGGGCAGTTCAGTTTTTGTCAGACCTGCCCCCTAGTCTTCACTCACTAAGTTCCAAACCGTCCAATGGGGGATGAAATGCCAGAACTTGCCGACGACGCGACGCTCCCTGTCACGACGCTGACGCGGGTGTCCGAAACGGGTGCTGTTGCGTCTGTCCCGACCGAGTACGACTACGCCTTCCTCTACGCGTGGCAGCAGGAGGCGCTGAAGGCGTGGCACGCAAATGCCCGGCGCGGAGTGATCGAGGCTGTGACCGGTGCCGGTAAGACGCGCGTTGGGATCGCTGCCGCCTTCGAGGCAGTCAGGCAGGGCATCAAGGTCCTTATCCTCGTGCCAACGGCAGAGCTCCAGGGACAATGGCTTTCCTCCCTTCAGCGCGACCTGCCCAAGGCCCGGCGCGGGGCGCTCGGCAACGGCCGCTCGGACTCCCTTGACCATGTCGACATTCTCGTGGCGATTGTGCACTCTGCATCCAACCGGGAGACTCTGCGCAGCCACAAGGCCGGGCTGATCATCGCCGACGAGTGCCACCGCTATGCCGCGCCGATGTTTACCGGCGCGCTCCAGGAAGGCTACTCTTGGCGGCTTGGGCTGACGGCCACCTATGAGCGGTCCGACGGCGGGCATGAAGACATGCTGACACCGTATTTCGGCGGGGTCGTCTATAACCTCTGGTACGACAGGGCACTGCGGGACGAGGTTCTTGCTCCCTTCGATATCGCGCTTGTCGGGGTTGACCTGACCCCTTCGGAACAGATCAGCTACGACGAGTTCTCCGACACGATGCTTGAAACGGCACGTCACCTGGAGTCCTATGCCGGTATCCCCCGGCGGCCTTTCCACCAGTTCATCGCGGCCGTGGCTACGTTGGCAGTCTCCGAGTCCCCAAGCCGGGATGCAACGCTCGCCCGTAGGTACATGCGGGCCATGTCATCCCGACTCACGCTGCTGGCAGAGGCACGGACGAAGTACCTTGCGCTGGCCTCGTTGAAGGATTCCGTGGATCAGTCACGGGGCACGCTTGTCTTCACGCAGACCCAGGAGTCCGCGCGCCGAGCCCAAGAACTGTTCACCTCGATGGGCACCAAGGCGTCGGCGCTGTTCAGCGGGATGGCAAAGGACGACCGGAAGCAGGGCATGGCGGACTTCCGCAGCGGCGCCTCCCAGATTCTCGCGGCCCCGCGGCTGCTCGACGAAGGCATTGACGTCCCGGAGGCCGACCTTGGCATCATCGTCGCCGCCAACCGGAGCCAGCGCCAGATGGTGCAGCGCCTGGGACGTGTCATCCGCAAGAAGGCGGACGGACGTGTGGGCCGACTGGTGGTTCTCTACTCCAAGGGAACCGTCGAGGACCCGGAGGTGCAGGGCGAGGAGTTTCTGGGCCGCGTTCTGCCGCATGCCCGCGAGGTCGACTTCTTTGACATGAAGGCGGACCTCGACCGGCTGCAGGAGTTTCTCCGCCGGACGGAGGAGCAGCCGCCTGCCCCCGGTTCCGAAATCGTCCCGCCGGTGGGCGGGAGCGGCACCCCGGTCGGGGAACTATCCCCAGGTGGCACGGAGAGTGAGCCAAGGGAGGATTTCCTTGGTGTCCAAGAGCCGGAAGAGGCCACCTTGGAACTCCTCGAGGGCGAGGCGGACGAAGCCGAGCCCACCTCATTCGATCTCGAAGACCAGGACTGGCCCGAGGAACTTGCCGGACTCGAGGGTTTCAGCGACGATGCCGTATCCGACTACCTGCGGCGAGCCGGACGGGCTGACCTCCTGACTGCCGAACAGGAAGTGGAGCTTGCGCAGGAGATCGAGGCCGGGCTTTTCGCCAGGCGCCTCTTGGGGGACGGCACTCCCCGCGGCCGCAGGGAAGCGCGGGAGCTATTTGCGGTTGCTCAGCTCGGTGAACGCGCCGCCGACGCCCTGCTGGAGGCGAATCTTCGACTCGTCGTGTATATCACCAAGCGCCACGTTGGCCACGGCCTGGAGTTGTTGGACCTGATCCAGGAGGGGAATATCGGACTTCACCGAGCAGTCTGCAAGTTCGACTACACCAAGGGCTTCAGGTTTTCGACGTACGCGACGTGGTGGATCCGCCAAGCCGTAACCCGGGCTTTGGCCGATCAGGGACGGCTGATCCGGCTCCCTGTTCATATGGTGGAGCAAATCCACAAGGTCCAGGCGGTTCAGCGCGAAGGGGCAACCAAAGGAGTAGCCCACAGCTGCGAGGAGCTGGGCCGCCTCACAGGCCACACCGCGGACAAGGTCGAGTACCTGCTTGGCCTTGACAAGCCGATCTACTCCCTGGACCTCCCCGTCCCAGATGGCCGTGGAGGGGCGGAGCCGTTGGCGGAACAGATGGCCGATTCCTCGGAACCGGACGTCGTAGACCGCATCGCAGGCGAAGAGCTGAAGGCGCAGATCCACTCAGTTCTCGACACTCTGAGCGAGCGTGAGGCGGGCGTGATTGCACTGCGCTTCGGACTCACAGACGGCGAGGAAAAAACCTTGGATGCAATCGGCAAGGTGTATGGAGTTACGAGGGAACGTATCCGCCAGATCGAATCCAAGACGATGAAGAAGCTGCGCCATCCCTCGCGGTCACAGGTCCTGAAGGAATACCTGTATGACTGCAACGGGGCAGCCTCTGGTCCAGGCGTTGCCGGCTCGAGTGAAGGCGCATCCGAAGTTGTTGACGCACCATCACCGGCCGCGTGAGGTCCTCCGCACAGAGGCTGCTGCGCACGGATGCCAGGGTCAGCGTCTGCGGCGAGACACATTTGTCGGACCCTGCCGCTAGCGTGATAGAAACGACCACCAGCCAATGCATGGGGGATAAATGAAGATTGAGTTCGGGTGGCACCTCGACCGGGCACCGTGGGCCTACACCCAGCCAGGTCTGAACCACATCCGTGTGGGCCGAAAAAACTTCACGGCACTGCTGCAGACACGTTTGGGAATCACCCGCCCTGACACCGGGCACGCAGAGCGTGTCAGCCAGTACCTGGAGCGGCTTCGGTCCGTTGACTCCCCGGATGCGTGGTTCCACGCATCGTTCGAGGTTGACCCGTGGTCCACGGCTCAGGAGCTACTCGCCGCGCGTGACGACGCAGTCGCTAACGGTTGGGATGGGTCACTCCCCGAGTGGAAGCCAGGCACGGCAGAACCGTCGCCGTTGCTGCAGACACTGGCAGAATCGGAAAGCGCGCCTGGGCATCTCGCGCCCTCATTGGCCGACGACATCGCCGAGCTGGTGACGGCGCTCGACTCGCCCCTGCCGCTCGGCATCGACGAGCTTGTACTTCAGCACGCTGAGAGCACGTTCCCACACGTCTGGCGGTGCATCATCGGCAAGCTGCGGGACCGTGGAGTCCAGCTCAGTGAAGCCGTGCCCGCAGGCCGCCAGCCGCGGCTGACGATTTTCACCGCTGAAACAGAGTGGGAGGCCGCGGAACACAGCGCGCGGTGGCTCGCGGCCGGAGATAATCAACGAACCGCCGTCGTATCCTCCGACAACACTGCCGTCCTGGACGCTTATCTCGCAGGCCACGGCCTGCCGGCTGTCGGCGCAGGCGCTCCATCCGTCTGGCGTCCCCAGGACCAGCTCATTCCGCTCTTTTTCGAAGTCATCTGGGCTCCGGCGAACGTCCAGCTTCTCGCCGAGCTCCTTACCCTGCCGGGCTCACCCGTGCGACGGGCTGCCGCCCGCTACGTTCTGGATGCTCTGAAGGCAGAGCCCGGAACCGGAGGCGAAGCCTGGACTGCTGCCATCTCCGCCATCGCCGCCGACGAGCAGCTCGGCCCCGACCTCGCAGCTGCGCTGGACCTACTCTTTTGCACCGGTCTTCTCGTCGAGGAGAACGGCGTGAGCGGCACTGAGCTTGCTGAAAGAGCAGAATGGCTAGCCGGCCGATTGCGCGCCCGTGCTTCCATAGACGACTCCGCCAAGGCAACCGCATCCCTGCTGCAACGGATCCTGGCACTCGTGACGCCGCTCCCCCGCGTCTCGCGCCGGGATCTGCGCCGCATCATTGCAGCCGTCATCACCCCTTCATCGAGTGCGCTCAAGCCAGCAGAAGCTGCACCCTGGTTGCGCCTCGGTCATCTTGCCGAGCTGACAGACGACGTCGATCACGTGATCTGGTGGGGTTTCCAAAACAGCCACACGCCATCTGTCCGGCGGTGGGACGCACATGACATCGAGGCCCTGTCCCGGGTGGGTGTGTTCCTGCCAACCCCAGAAGAAATCAGTTCCCTGGAGATCGGCCAGACACTCGCTGCCGCCAGCCGGGCCGGAGACCTGGTCCTCGTTCAGATCGAACTGCGCGACGGCGAGCGGGAGCAAGGCAATCCGCTGCTGGAGGCTTTCGCCGCCGCGCAGCCGAGTCTGGCCGAGGAGTCCCTCTCTGACCGTCTCGCCCGGCTCACGCGCAGGCCCGGAGCACTCACTGACGCCACCGGCCGCTGGTCCCTCGCCGGCCGTCAGATGCAGCTCGCTCCGGTCGCCCAGCACCGCCCCGTCGCACCACCGGCCGTGCACGACGTCGGACCTAACCCTGCGTTCGTCCCGGAAAGTCTCTCCTCGACGCAGTTGTCCACGCTGCTCGGCTGCTCGCTGGCATGGGTGCTCAAGCACAAATCTCGCCTCCGCGTCCCTGCCGCTGCCAGCGTTCCGACCGACAACCAGATGCTCGGAATCTTCGCCCATAAGGTTGTCGAGGTGCTACAGGTCGAACTCCGGGCCGAACACCGGGCGGTTCCGGAACAGGACGAGGTAAGGGCCGCCGTCGACCGTCTCTTGCCGCAGCTTGCCTCAGAGCTGCTGCTGCCCGGCCAAAAGAGCCGTCTGGCCGGTGTGCGGGCCACCGTCGAAACCACCGTCATGGCCTTCTTTGAACAGCTGCAGCGCGGCGGCGTGGTGCTGCAGGAAATGGAGAGGGGCTTCGAAAAGGACCTGCACTTCACCGCACGGGGCAACAACTATACGGTCCCCGTCACAGGCCGGGCGGACGCTGTTGGCATCGACACTGCGGGCCGGACCGTCGTCGTTGACCTCAAGTGGACCAACGGCGAGAAGTACCGTCGCGAGGAAATCCTGCGCGGCGAGGCCCTTCAGCTCGCGCTGTACCAGTGGGCGTTCGATCCTGGCGATTTGCCACCGGACTCACCCACGGCTTATTTCATGCTGAAGCAGGGCAGGTTCGCATCGGCCTACCCGGAATTCGGATCCACGATCCAGCCTCGCCAGGACCCCTCACAGCTATGGCGGCAGACCATGCGGGCGATCGAGTTCACCGTTGAAGAAGTGCTCGCAGGACGGGTAACGGCAACGGCGCCAGCAGCCAACTCAGTGGCTGAAGGCGAACCCGATGCCGCCGCAAGCGCCGCAGACAGCGGCCGCCTGTATGTGAAGCCGAACTGCAGGTACTGCCACTTCGGAAGCCTCTGCGGACTTAAAGGGGATTACTCATGAACCTGCTGGACAACGTCACCATGGTTTCGGCGAGTGCCGGCACCGGGAAGACATTCACACTCACAGGCAAGATTGTCGACCAGATCTCCGCCGGGCTGCCGGCGGGAGCCGTCATGGCCACCACGTTCACCAAGAAGGCAGCCGGAGAGCTGCGCGAACGGATCGCGGCCCGTCTCCTTGAGCAGGCAGACGCAACGGACGACACCGGGGCCGCCGCCGCGCTGCGGCTCGCCTCCCAGCAGCTGCCCGCGAGCCTTATCGGCACGGTCAACAGCGTGTGTGGCCAGCTGCTGCAGGAACACGCCATCGACGCCGGACTGTCCCCTGCCCTTGAAGTCATCGGCGAGGAGCAACTCGCCAGTATCTTCCGCCTGGCCACGGATGAAGTCCTGGCCGAACACACCCCCAGCATCCTGCCCATCGCGCGGCGCATGGGGACCGACGGCAGCGGAGCACGGGACGCGACAACATGGCAGGAGACTGTGCGGGCCATCGTGGATGCCGCCCGGACCAACCTGCTCGGAGCGGAGGAACTGGCGGCCTGCGCGGAACGGTCCTGGACCGGACTCCGCGAACTGCTGGACGCTCCCGGCGCAGACGAACGCGACGAGTGGCTGCGGTCCCTGCGCGGCACCGTGCCTGATCTTGAGGCCATGGTCCGCGATGGCAAGACGCCTGCCGGGAAGAAGGTGACCACGACGTCGGCCATCTTTACCGAACACGTGCCCAAGATCCTCCACAAGATTGCCTCCATGGGCCCCGTGGAGGACATCTCCTGGGAGACCTGGCGAGGGGTTGTGGGGTCCGCTGCGCCGACCGCGGTCAAAGCACTCTTTGCCCCTGTCACCGGCGCCATCAAGGAAGGCCTCCTCGCCAACCCCGCCTTCCACGATGACCTGGAGCAGTACATTCGGCGGATGTTTGCCTGCGCTGAAGAATGCCTCACCGCCTACTCAGACTTCAAACGGCTGCACGGGCTCATGGACTTCGTAGACCAGGAGACCCTGGTCCTGAACCTTGCCCGGGAAAACGAGGCCTTCCGGCGCTCCTTCCCGTCGCGCATCCGCTTCCTCGTGGTGGACGAGTTCCAGGACACCAGCCCTCTTCAGCTGGAGCTCTTCCTTCAGCTCAGCCGGCTCGTAGAGGAGGCCGTCTGGGTGGGTGACCCCAAGCAGGCCATTTACGAGTTCCGGGGCACGGACCCCGAGCTCATGGAGGCTGTGGTCAAGGAAGTGAGCCGCCGGGAGCAGCTGTCCCATACGTGGCGTTCCCACCAGGCCGTCGTTGACCTGAGCAACGCCGTGTTCGAGCCGGTGTTCGAACTGCACGGCATGCCGGCCGCGACCGTCCACCTCGAGCTCCCGGACGCACACTCTGACTGGTCGCCCGGCACGCTGGAGGCCTGGACGCGGCCGCAAACGAACGACGGCGAACGGCTGAGGGCAACAGCGGCCGGTGTGGCGGCCATGTTGGCGCGCCAGCCAGAGCTGAACCCGGGCCAAGTTGCGGTGCTGGCCCGATCAAACGCCGACGTCGTGGCACTTTCGGCAGCACTGCATGAGTTGGGCATCCGCGCCAGCCGCAATCCGCGCATGTTGTCCGACTCCCGGGAAGTGCAACTGGCCCGTGCTGGCCTGGCGTACGTAGCTGACGGGTACGACACCGTCGCCCTCGCCGAGGTCGTCGCCCTGCACCCGGGGCACTCCGCCAACGCAACTTGGCAGCAGGAGTTGTTGTCGACCGCCGATCCTGCGCCCGTACTCGAAGCGTGGAATGCGGACCCCATTTTCAAATCCCTGGATGTTCTCCGGGAACGGGCAGCAACAGCCACGCCCACAGAGGTCTTCGAGGCTGTGGTCGGTGCACTCGGGCTGCCCCGCTTGATCGCGGGATGGTCCTCCCCCGCCACCCGACTGAGAAACCTGGATGCCGTCCGCGGTGTCATTAAGACGTACTACGAGCGTTGCCTCGCACTGCGCTCACCGGCAACCCTGCGCGGCTTCCTCACATTCTTCGGCTCCGAGGAACAGCGGTCGGCTGACAACGCCGGAAGTGACGTTGTCAACGTCTTCACGTATCACCAAGCCAAGGGACTCGAATGGCCTGTCGTCATTCTGGAGGGGCTTGATAAGGATCTGCGGTTCGCGGCGTTTGGCGCGGCAGTAGAGCAGGACGGCGCCTTCGACCTGGCGCAACCTCTGGCGGGCCGCTGGATCCGCTTCTGGCCCAGTCCTTTCCCCTATGGAGGCTCGCCGCTTGATGCCCGCGGAGACTCGAGCGATGTGGCCCGTGCTGCAGAGGAACGCGACCGCCGGAACATGGCCAGGCTCATGTATGTGGGCATGACCCGCGCCGTTGAAACCACAGTGCTTACCGGCAAGAAGGCCGCTCCGGGGCTCCTCAATAACCTGGGTGCGCCCTCGCTCGTGTCGTGGACGCCTGGCGATGAGGACAGCTCGGACGGTGCCATCCTGGTTGCAGAAGGGACGATCCTTGCAGCACGCGTAGAAGAACTCGACCCCGTAGACGCGTCACTTGCGGCTGTGGACTGGATGCCCCAGTTCTACGATGTGCCCGTTGATCTGCCGACCATGGTGCCACGACTGGCACGCTTCGCAGCGTCCTCCCTGGATTCCGTCGGGCACGAAGCTTGGGTCAATGCTGTGGCAGAACTCGGTCCCCGGCTTGCGGAGCACGGATCGGACGACTGGGGTGCCGTCGGCAGTGCCGTGCACGCCTATCTCGGGACGCAGTTCTCGGTGCTCGACCCGATTGAGCAGCGGGACCTCGCCGAGCGGATAGTCAAACGCTGGCAGGTGGAGGGAACGATCGACCCGTCACTGTTGCTCACTGCAGGGCTGAGGTTCGAGTCGTATCTGGACGCGGAGTTCCCCGGCTGGGTCAGGCACCGCGAAGCAGCGATCGGCTGGCGTCCCGAGAACCAGGTCATGGAGGGCTGGATTGACCTGCTGTTGGAAGGACCCGACGGATTCGTGCTCGTTGATCACAAGTCGTACCCGGGCAACGACCCAGACGGACATGTGCGCGACAAGTACCTTGGCCAGATGGCCGCATACCGCGATGCCGTCCTCGCTGCGACAGGGAAACCGGTACTGCGGACACTGATCCATTTCCCGGCTCTGGGACGGGTTTACGAGATCAGACCGCGGTAGAAGCGGACTGCCGGAGGGATCATGTCTTGGGGGTTTGGGGCCTGAGCATTGGCTACAACCCTACCGATGCGCGGGCGCGGTTGGCGTTGCGCGATCGGCTGTAGCGCATCCAGACAGCGGCGTCGAGTAGTCGCAGGGTGGTAATCAGTGAAGAAAGATTTGCTGGTCGAAGCGACTCAATGGCTTCCCGCCGCGACTCGACAGCCAATGCTGCACGTAGTTCTTTGGCAGGGTTGGAGCCTAGCGGTAGTCCCCGCCGAACAACACTGTCAATTACAGGAATAAGACGTGGCCGCTTTCGAGCGAGCAGTTTGCTGGCCTTCGTTTCCCCGACGCCGGCATAGCTATCCAGAGCTTCGTGAAGGGCAAGCGCCGCCTCAAGGTCTCTGTCTTCCGCTTCCCATAAATCCACTTCAGCCGGTACTTCTGACAACATTTCCGACAGCTCTACGGCGTCCCGCTCCAAGATTGCGCGGACGGCACGCGGTTCGTATCTGACGTCAAGCAGGCTAACTGCAACCAAGTCAGATGGCCCGATTTCGTAACGGGCGTTATCGCCGAGCTCATCGAATGTCGCCCCGGCGAAAGGCCCATCTCTATCAAAAAAGTGACGCAAAAGTCCGTCTGAGGGGTTGGTTATTACATCATCGATTCGCTCACCCAGCGTCATGATGCCAAGCCTAATGGGGGCGTGTCTTTAACAGGAGAGGCTCCCCACGAGAGGGCCGTATTGTCCTAAAGCCGAGGTGATTCATCAGAGGCCCCCGATGTCGGTGACTTCAGCAATAGCGTGTAATTCATTTATAAACGTGGAGTGCCGCCCCGTATCCAAGCGGCAGACCGTGGCCGTTCAACCAGGACACCATAACCTCCGAGGTTCCGGCCAGAGTCAGATTCTGCGAAGCACAGACCCCTCCTAAGGGCCTGTTGCCGGCCTCATCTGACGCCGAACCCAGACCCACACGCCAGTTGCGTGTGGTACCGCGGCATATCTGGGCAACCTCCACCTGGTAGCCGCTGCCAGTGTTCATGGCCTGGGCATAGCGCCCGATCGGCTGGCCATCCAGGCCTTTCGTTTGCACGACGAGCCAATCGCCGTCACGGGAAATGCCCAGAATGAGTGCGACCAGGTGGGTCGCCGACTCCACGTCCTGCCAATCCGTGTACTGCTGATTCAATTGAGCTTTCCACTCCAGCGCTTCCTCCGGCTGAAGATCCAGAATCAGCTCCAGAGTGGTCTCCAGACGTGTGATCGTATGCACCATGTCGGCTCCTTTCATTGCTTACCGATGCGCTCATTGTCATCGGCCGCACTGACATTTTTCCGGCCCCTGGTAGCCCGCTACTGTCAGTGGGCGTTGATAGTCTGCCTTGTCGTTGAAGGCGGGCCGATGGCCCGGAAAAGGGGTCCCCTCGGGAAATCACGAAGCCAACCCGCAAGATGCTGCAGCGAAGGCGATCGCGACCATCGCCCACCGGTTCCAAACGGACAAGATCGGCGTGCCGTACATCGAGCACCTCGAGCCGTGTGGCCGCCCGCCTGAACGCCCCTGAGCAGGTCGCCGCCGCCTGGCTGCATGACGTCGAGGACTGCGGCATTACTGCAGATGACTTGGTCAAGGCGGGCATCAGCCAGAAGGTGGTGGACGCCGTCGTTCTGCTCACCCGGGCGAAAGAAAACGCAGGCGACGGGTACTACGGGGCCATTCGAAACAACACCATTGCCTTGGCTGTAAAAGTGGCCGACATCGAAGGCAACACCGATCCTAAGCGGACGGCGCGGCTGAATCCGGAGAAGCGGGCGGAGCTGGCCGATAAGTACGAGAAGGCCAGGAGGATGCTCGGCGTCTACGTCGAGCAGCATCTGCCGTCATAACTGTGGGCGCGGTTCCCCGTGCCGCTGCGTCACCACCACCGGTATCGGCAGCCGGCGTTTTGGCAGGCCCACTTCGGCCTTCCACTCGTCACCTTGCCCGTTAGCGGATCGGCTCTCCGCTCCACCACCACGACGCACCCCGCGAATTCAGTCTTGGGGTTCTGTTCCCTTGCCCGCGAGTTGACCATGCCGTAAACAATTGGCCAGGCTTCATGCCCACACACCGGGCAAGTTAGGACCAATGTGCGCTCCTTCGCGGACATCTTGACCCGTCCTGTAAGACGGCGGTCTGTCACCACCACCGGTGCCGGCACTCACGGTTCTGGCATGCCCACTCGGGTATGCCCATCTCCACGTTGCCCGTGGCGGGATAGACCCTCTGCTCGTAGTCGATGCAACACCCGGCGAACTCGGTCTTGGGGTTCTCATCCCTGGCGTCCGGCATCACCATGCCGTACATGATCGGCCAGGCTTCGTGTCCGCACACCGGGCACTCCATGGTCTGTGCCCGCTTCTTTGCGGGCTTCGTGTTCGTCATGGCTGCACTGTAAGACCCGGCACCGACAACCAGAAGGCCGCAAGCACTTACAAAAATTTCTATACTCGCTAAGCGCTTTTTGTAACTCTGTCAGGGCCTTGCAGCATCACTGATGTCACTTGTTAGCTTCCCGCCCACCGCGCGGTTGCGGCAGCCCCATCGCAGGCTAAAGCCGCCGCTGCCGGAACATCGGGAACTGCTCCTGACCCGCGCAACCGTCGCTGAGCCGGCCGAAGACCGCCTTCGGCAGGACCGAGTCCCGGCCCGTCGCGTACAGCAGGCGTGATGGGCATCGGCAAGAGAATCAGCATCGGAGCGTTCCTGCTGTGGGTTGGCGTCCTCTCTGCCGCGCTGTGGCCCCACACGGCGTTTTGCCGCTGCTACAACGGATGCTGCCAGAACTCCGAGGATGCTGGTGGACTCCAGTGTCATAGCCGACCGCGATGTCGATGAGAAACGGCCACCCGCTGCCCAGTCTTCCGGGACCGAGTCAGCACCGGCATCGCATAGGGAAGGGCGCGCCCGGCCAAAGCCGGACGCGCCCTTCGCGTGTAGTGAACCCACGAAGTGGTTCGCTACACCTGATTTAGTCGATGAGCACCGGTGCCTTGGCGCGCTCCGAAGCTTCCACGCGGCCCGGAACATTGCCCGAACGGTGGTGCAGCCAGTTCGCCAGCGCCAGAAGCGCCACGAGTGCGAAAGTGCTCAGGAGCTGGGGACGGGAATCCTCGCCGATGAAGCCCACCGTGAAGATCGCCGCGAGGATGAGGAGGCCAAAGCACGTGAGCCACGGGAATCCGGGCATCCGCAGGGGAAGCTCCGTCCCCTCGCGGTCGGCCCGGAGCCGCAGCGCCAGCTGGGCCAGGAGCGCGGACGTCCACACCAGCAGGCATGTCGAACCCACGATGTTGAGCAGGACGGGAAGGACCTTTTCGGGGAAGGCCAGCTCCAGCACCACCGTGACAAGGCCGAAGGCGACGCTGGCAAGGACCGCGACCACCGGAACCCGGGCCTTCGACACGGAAGCGAGCAGACGCGGCGCTTCACCCCGTTCGGCGAGGGAGTATGCCATCCGTGAGGCGCCGTAGAGGTTGGCATTGAGGGCAGAGAGCAGTGCTGCCACGGCCACCAGGGTGATGGCGGTGGCTGCGCCGGGCATGCCTGCGGCCTCCAGCACGGCAGCAAACGGACTCTTCAAACCTGCAGAACCCACGGGAACCACCGCGGCGATAACGAAGATCGCACCGATGTAGAACACCAGGATGCGCCACAGCACCGTCCGGACTGCCTTCTTCACACTGCGGGCCGGCTCCGCCGTTTCAGCTGCCGCCACGGAGACGATTTCGGTGCCGCCGAACGCGAATGCCACCACGAACAGTGCCGTGGCAATCCCGGCAAAACCGCTGGGTGCGAAGCCGGCTCCGGTGAAATTGGCCAGGCCCGGCGACTGCACGCCCGGCAGCCAGCCGAAGAGTAGGGCAGCGCCCACCAGGAGGAACCCGACGATGGCCGCCACCTTGAGCAGAGCGAACCAGAACTCGAACTCGCCGAAGTTCTTCACGCTGGTGAGGTTCACCGCGGTGAGCACCACGATGAACACGAAGGCCATCAGCCACACCGGCAGGGCCGGGAAGATGGTGGACAGCAGGCCTGCCGCACCCAGCGCTTCGGCCGCGATGACCACCACCAACTGCAGCCACCACAGCCAGCCCACCGTGGCGCCGGCCACCGGCCCGTAGGCCTTGGCGGTGTAGACGGAGAAGGCGCCGCTGTCCGGGTTGGCGGCGGCCATCTCGCCGAGGGCCCACATCACCAGGATGATGAGGGTGCCGGCCACGAGGTAGGAGATCAGCACGGCCGGGCCGGCAGCCTGGATGCCGGCGCCGGAGCCGATGAACAGGCCCGCGCCGATGGCGCTACCGAGGCCCATCATGGTGAGCTGGCGGGGTTTGAGGGCCGCGCCAAGTGGGCGGGCAGACGTCATTGTCTGTTGTTCCATGGGGATTCCTCTGGTTGTCGGTGGAACGGATAGGGTTTCAGGTCAGTCGGTTATCAGGCTGCGTGGGCTTCCAAAACCCGGAGCACGCGATCGTTGGAGGCGGGGCTGGCAACGGTGATCCGCATGCCGTCGCCCTGGTACGCGCGGATCATGACGCCGGCGGCGTCGAACGCGCCCACCAGCCACGCCAGGAGGTGGTCATCCGCACGGATCCAGAGGAAGTTGCCCTGGCTCGGCTGCAGTTTCCAGCCCTGGGCCTCCAGCTGCGCGGCCATCCGTGTGCGCTCCTGCCTGACGGCCGCGACCCGGACTTCCATCTCCTCCCCGGCATCCAGCGAGGCGATGGCCGCCTTCTGGGCCAGCGCGCTCACGGAGAAGGGAAGGGCGGTCCGGCGCAGCCCCTCGGCGATGTCCGGCGCGGCCACGGCGTATCCCACCCGCAGGCCGGCGAGTCCGTAGGCCTTCGAGAAGGTGCGCAGGATGCAGACGTTCGGGTACTGGCGGTAGAGCGCCAGGGAATCGGGGCCGCTGCCCGCTTCGGCGTATTCCACGTAGGCCTCGTCGATCACCACGAGGATGTCGGAGCGGACGGATTGCAGGAAGGCCTCGATGCGTTCGTGGCTGATCGGCACGCCGGTGGGATTGTTGGGGGTGCAGAGCAGGATGACCTTGGTGCGGGCAGTGACGGCCGCGGCCATGGCATCGAGGTCGTGGCCCTCATGGTCGTCCAGCGGAATGCGGACCGGCCTGGCGCCTGCCAGCTCAACCAGGATGGGATAGGCCTCGAATGAACGCCACGCGAAGATCACTTCATCCCCGGCATCGCAAAGGCCGGTAATGATCTGCTGGAGCACGCCGACGCTGCCGGGTCCCACCGCCACCTCTCCGGCCGTAACGCCGAGGTGGCGGCCAATCCGTTCGCGGAGTTCGACGGCGGCACTGTCCGGGTAGCGGTTCATCGTACCGGCCGCTGCGGCCACCGCAGCGGCTGCAGCTGGCAGTGGCTCGTAGTGGCTTTCGTTGCTGGCGAGGGCTGCGATGTCCACGCCGGCGCCGCGCCGGCCGGGAACGTAGGACGGAAGTCCGGCCACAGCGCCGCGAAGGGCGGGGAGCGCGGTGTTCTGCAGTGCAGAGGCAGAGGCGGTCAGGAGCTGATCGGGGGTCATGAGGACCGATCATGGTTGTGACCCGGCCCACAATGCAAGATACCCTCAACCCATTGGGACTTCTGCTCAACTTCTAGTGACTGTGGTGAAAATATGACCATCGCGAACCCTCGCACTCTGGATTCCCTCGACGGCAGGATCATCCTGGCCCTCGACAAGGATCCCGAAGCCAGCGCCCTGGCACTCTCCCGGACGCTCGGCGTCGCACGCAACACCGTCCATGCCCGGCTGGCACGGCTGGAGCGCAGCGGCGCCCTCCGCTCCTTCAGTCGCAGGCTGGATCCCGCCGCACTTGGCTATGACCTGATGGCCTTCCTCTCACTGTCCATCAGCCAGACCCGGACAGGTGCGGTGGAGGACGGGCTGGCCGCGATCCCGGAGGTCATCGAGGTGCACGCCACCACCGGGGACGCGGACCTCATGGCCAAGGTGGTGGCACGCAGTACGGCCGATCTCTACCGCATCACCAACGAGATCCTGGAAATCGAGGGAATCCAACGCACCAGCACGGCCATATCCGTGCTGGAACTCATGCCGCCCCGTTACGACGGCCTCCTGAGCCGGCTGTCGGAGCAGGAATCCCGCCCGCGCACTGAGCTCGGGTGATTCACGCCACAAGTGGGCAAATTTTCACTCTGAAGCAGAGTTGGTTGCCAAATATCCCAACCAAAACACTCTCTCTTGCCGATCCGTGACCCAGCACACAAGATTCCTGCATGACTACACTCACCGTCTCCGGCCGCGTGGCACAGGTTCTCAGCAGCTACCTCAGCGACGTGTTCGGCGTCATGGGCAACGGAAATGTCTACTTCCTGGACGCCGCGGAAAAGCTGGGCCTCCGCTTCTCCGCCGTCCGGCATGAGGGCGCCGCCATCGCCGCGGCCGACGCCTACTACCGGACGTCGGGACGCCTCGCAGCAGGCACCACCACCTACGGCCCGGGCTACACCAACGCGCTCACGGCCCTGGCCGAGGCCGTCCAGGCGCAGATCCCGGTCGTCCTGGTCACCGGGGACGCACCGAGCAGCGGCGCCCGGCCCCAGGACGTGGACCAGGCGGCCATCGCCGCAGGCCTCGGCGCGGCCACCTTCACCGTCACACGCGACGCCGCGGGCGCCATCACCCGGCAGGCGGTGGAGTACGCACTCACCAGGCGGACCGCCGTCGTCATTGCCATTCCCTACGACCTCGCGGCACTCGAGGCTGCAGATGAAGAGCTTCCGGCGCCGCTGGCAGCGGGGGTGAGTGACGACGTCGTCGGCGGTCTCGTCCAGGTAGCCCGGCTGCTCGCCGGGGCGAAGCGGCCGCTGATCCTCGCCGGCCGCGGTGCGCACCTCGCCGGCGCCGGCCCGGAGCTCCGGGAGCTCGCCGACCGGCTGGGCGCGCTGACCGCCGGAACCGCCCTGGCGCTCAACCTGCTCCGGGGCGAGGGGTATCTCGGCGTCGCGGGCGGCTTCGGCACGGACACCGCGGCCGGGCTCATGGGTGAGGCCGACGTGGTCCTCGTGGCCGGGGCGAGCCTGAGCCCCTTCACCATGCGGTTCGGGCACCTGCTCGGCCCGGACAGCACCGTCATCCAGATCGACACCGCCCTGCAGCCGACCAACCCCCGGGTGGATACGTTCGTCAGCGCGGACGTGAAGTCTGCGGCGGGGCGCCTCCTCCAGCTGCTGGATGACCCGGACTCGCCGGACGCCAGCCGCGCAGAAGCGTGGCGGGCGGAAGCCCGCAAGCGTCTGGCCGAAGGACCGGCCCACCACGCAGGCTCCGTCGAGACGCCGGACGGCCGGCTGGACCCGCGCTCCCTTGCCACGGCACTGGACGCCGTGCTGCCGGAGCGACGCACCGTAGTCCAGGACGGCGGGCACTTCCTCGGCTGGGCCCCCATGTACTGGAACATCCCGCGGCCGCAGGACCTGGTCATGGTGGGCACGGCCTTCCAGACCATCGGGCTCGGCCTTGCCAGCGCCGTCGGGGCAGCCCGCGCAGTGGAGGACGGCCGCACCCTGGTGCTGGCCTCCGGCGACGGCGGTTTCCTGATGGGCCTGTCCGACCTCGAATCGCTCATTGGGGCGGCCAGCAGCGCCGTCGTCGTGATCTACAACGATGCCGCCTACGGGGCCGAGATCCACCAGTACGGCTCCCAGGGCCTGACCGAAAAGCCCATGTTGATCCCCGAAGTGGACTTCAGCGGCATCGCCCGCGCGCTCGGCGCCGAGTCGGCGATCATCCGTTCACTGGCGGACCTTGAGGCGCTCACGGAGTGGATCGACGCCGGCTCAAGGGGAACCTTCGTGGCCGACTGCCGGATCACGTCAAGCGTCCGGGCGCCGTGGATGAGCGAGTGGATGCAGGCCAAGCAGGAGGCGAAGGCTGCGGTGGCGGGCTAACTGCGAACAAGCCGCCACAGCGACGTGACCTCGGCTGTGCGCGCCTCGAACAGGGGATCGTCGCGGTCCGATGCCTTCGGATGCGTTGGCTTGGTGTCTAGCCGTTCCACCACCTTCAGCCCAGCCGCCGTGATGGCGGTCAGCAGATCGTCACGCGTCCGCAGGCCAAGGTGCTCGGCCAGGTCGGAGAGGACAAGCCAGGCCTCACCGCCCGGTTCCAGATGGTCGGAGAGTCCGTTCAGGAAGCGGAACAGCATCCTGCTCCCGGGGTCGTAAACGGCGTTGTCCAGGGAGGAATGCGGCGTGGCCGGAATCCAGGGAGGGTTGCACACAATGAGGGGTGCCCGCCCGGGCGGGAACATGTCGGTCAGGACGGCCTCAGCATGGTCCTGGACACCGAGGTTCCGGAAATTCTCAGCGGCGCAGGCGATGGCACGCGGTTCATTGTCCGTCGCCACCACACGGTGGACACCACGGCGCGCGAGGACGGCAGCGAGCACGCCCGTGCCGGTTCCGACGTCGAACGCCAGCGTGTCAGAGGGCAGCGCAGCGGCGGCCACGAGATCCACATACTCGCTCCGGGTGGGGAAGAACGTGCCGTAGTGCGGGTGGATGCGGCCCTGCAGGGCATCGACGTGGACGCCATTCCGTCGCCACTCGTGGGCGCCAATGGCCCCGACAAGCTCATGCAGGGACACAACGGAAGGTTCGCCGATATCACCGTACGCTTCAGCGGCGGCCTGCCGGATGTCCGGTGCGCGGCGCAGCGGCACCACCGGGCCCGGATCAAGAGGAATCAGCAGCAGGCCGAGAACGCGTGCACGGTGCGAGCGGGACTGGCGGTGCCGATAGAACCTATCGGCCGGAGTTGCTGCGGTCTCTTTCTTTCCGGCGCCCATCCGCCGGTCCATGGCGTTGAGGATCTGCCGTGCGTTGTGGAAGTCACCGTGCCAGAGCATCGCGATCCCCTGTGACGCCATCCGGTTCGCATCATCGGCCGTGAGAGAGTCGGAGACCACCTCGACGCGCGTCGGCGCCGGCCTGCCGTTCGCCGAACGCCATCGCGCGGTCATGCTGCCACCGGCCTCGGCCCAGGTCACGACGGCGGGATCATCCACCGCAGCTGTGCGCGAGGGATTGGGGACCGGCGTCGGGATTCCCACGGGAGCTGGCGTGTCAGTAGTGATAAAGATCCATTCCAAGTGTCCGGGGGCGGATCGGAGACTGACGATTGCGGGCGGCGATTCCACGACGTGCATTGTCAGGATACAGGGGTGCCGTGGTCGCCACCCGACGGGGCACCGCCGTCGTACTCCCTTACTCCGAGGTGTGTGGTGCGTTCAGTTCGCCTGCAATCTCCACTTCAAGCGCCGCTATGGTGGCCTCGGGCAGGACGATGAGGCCGTCCAGCCACCGCCGGTTCACGGCGGCGTGCGCCGCCATGAGGGCGGCGACCTGGGCCTGGCTGGCTTGTTCCGCCTGCACCGCCTGGTTTCTGATTTTGTACAGCTCAATGCGACGACGGTGCGGGCGTTCGCTGGCCTTGGACCACGACCTTGCCCACCCTCCGGCGATTCCGCTGAGAGGCCACTGCCCCCGTCGCACCCCAAGGGGAGGCCCTAAGCCCGGCTCAACCCGTCAGTTCGTTCAGCCGGGTCCGGAGGTAGCGCCGTTCGGCGTCGTTCTCACTGAGGATCAACGCCTCCTCGAAGGCGACCCGCGCCTCGCCGAGACGGCCCACCCGGGTCAGGAAGTCGGCGCGTGCGGCGGCCAAATAGGGGTAGCGGGCCAGCTGGGGCACGGCACCTAGCGCATCCAGCTCCGCCAAACCTTCCCCCGGGCCCACCGCAAAGCCGAGGGCTATGGCCCGGTTGAGTTGGACAACGGGAGATGGCCACGTCTCCATGAGCACGTCGTAGAGCCCCAGGATCTCCTGCCAGTCAGTGTCGGACCACGACGCGCTCTCGTCATGGACGGCCGCGATCGCCGCCATGACGGCGAAGCGGCCCGGGGGCCGCGAGTTCAACGCCTCGCCCAGGAGCGCCACCCCTTCTTCGATGGCCGGCCGGTCCCATTTCGACCGGTCCTGGTCCTCCATCAGCACGAGGTCCCGGTGTTCATCGAGCCGGGCGCCCCTGCGAGCGTCGGTGAGCACAACGAGTGCCAGGAGCCCGGCGACGTCGCGGTCGTGGGGAAGCAGGAGCCGGAGCATTCTCGCGAGCTCAAGGCCGCGTTCCGCGAGATCACGGCGCATCAGGTCTGCTCCTGACGGGGCCGTGTGCCCGGTGGTGTACACCAGGTAGACGACGGACAGCACGCCGTCGACGCGCTCGTGCAGCTCGGACGCCGCCGGCACACGGTAGGGGATGTGCGCGGCCGCGATCTTCTTCTTGGCCCGGGTGATCCGAGCCGCCATCGTGGCCTCGGGCAGCAGAAACGCCCGCGCCACATCAGCCGTGGAAAGGCCACAGAGGAGCCGCAGCGTCAGGGCGACCTGGGCGTCAATCGCCAGCGCCGGGTGGCAGCAGGTGAAGATCAACTGCAGCCGGTCATCGGCAATGTCTTCCGAGTCCCGGCCCGGCTCGTCCTCTGTGTACTCCTCCGGATCGAACAGCTTGGGGAGCGCCCGCTGCGCCGTCGCGGCACGGCGATGCATGTCCAGGGCCCGACGGCGGGCGGTCACCGTGAGCCACGCGCCAGGGTTCTTCGGGATGCCGCGCGGACCCCACGTGGACAGTGCGCTGGCATACGCGTCCTGGACGGCTTCTTCAGCGGTATCGATATCACCGCTAACACGTACGGTGGCCGCCAGCACGAAGGCCCACTCCCTGCGGTGCGCATCGGCAACCGCGGCAGCAACCTCCGTGCTGGCGGCCTGCGCCATCAGCTGACCATTCGCACGGGCCGGACCTCTACCCCGATGCCGGCGGGAACCTCCTTGGCGATCTCCAGCGCCTCGTCAAGGTCGTCTGCCTCGATCAGGTAGTAGCCGCCCAGCGTTTCCTTCGACTCGGCGAAAGGACCATCCGTGACCGAGAATCCACCCGCTCCGTCGCGCCGGATGGACGTCGCCGTCGAAGGTGGCTGCAGTGCGGCCCCGTTGAGCAGGGACGTGCCGCGGCGCTGCTGGAACTCCTGGTAAGGCGCGCTCATGTCCTCGCCGTCGGATTGTTTCGCCGCTTCGTCCTGGAAGATCAGGACCAGATACTTTGACATTTTCGTGCTCCCTTCGTCGTAACTCTGGTTTGCGCTTTCACTGCAACGACGTCGAAGACCTCGTTGTGAGAAGGGCCTTCCAATCGAGCCCTTACTCATACGACGCCCGCCGGAAGCGTAGATCGACAACTACTGCCAGAATTCCAAAAGAAGCCACAAAATGCCAAGGATTTTATCTTTGTGGCCGCGCTATTGAAGCGGACAGTTAGCTGCCCTCGCCGCCACCCGGCCGGCCCGAACCTCAAGGACCTCATCGTAGGATGGCTTTGCCGTTTGAAACACCGACATGTCCAGGCCGTCCGTTTCGTACTCAACATTTGGCTCCCCTATCGGGTGGTACGGCTGCTCCAGCCCCATAGCCGCCCCACCCAGCAACTTATCGGTGGCCATCACCAGATGCCGCAGCGTCTGCGCAAGCGACCACTCGCCGTCGACCGTTACATCCTCGGTGCCTGGCGGCAGCGCAGCCGCCCGCCGCAAAATGGCGGCCCATGTATCCTCGAGCCGGGTCCAGGCCTTCCCCAGGCTGTCCGGATCGCCGGCGTGCCGCAGCTCCCGGCCAGGAAAGCGCCGGTTGAGTTCCGCGTCAACGAGCGGAGCCACGTCCACGCCGTTGACCAGCATCAATCCCTGGTCCTCGAGGAGCCAGGGAGCGTCGATGTCCAGGCGCTCAACATAAACACCGCGCATCACCGCACCGGACAGGTCGGAGCGGACGAACCTGGACCCGCTCAGGTTGACATCGGAAAACTGCGCGCCCCACAGGTCATCGGACTCGGTAAAGGTTGCCATGCGCGCCATCTTTCCCGGTGAACCGCCCATCCATCAAGGACTGCGCGACGTATTGGACCCGCGATTTTCGAAGGGGTGGCCCCGTCCGTTGACTCGCGATTCGCCGCGGAGGTGCAATTAGACTGGCTCCCGCAACTGCAGAAGCCAGTCCACGAAGCGGCCCCCGCTTCCGTGAGGCCGCCCTACGCCGGCGTCTACGCCCACACCCCGGAACTGTTCCCCACGTGGATGCGCGCCACCGGCGTCGGACTGGCCAGTGCCGTAGGACGCATCGGCAGCATCCTGGGGCAACGTTGATCCAGTCTTGAGCCAACCTTGAGGATCCGTGTCACACTGCGCATTCAATGCGTGACTGCCACGCATCTTGGGCGTGAGACGCGCCCACCCGTTGCCATGGCCAAGGCGGCCCCTACCCTGCAGTCCCCGATGACCCAGACGCCGGCCTCAGCCAGATCGCGTCGGGCCCCTTTGCCAGCTTCTCCCATGCGTTGGCTTCTCACGATTAACCCGCGGAGCTTCACGGGCCCTGTCCGGCATTGCCAGGACGGAGGCCATGGTGTACCTGTCTCTTCAGGGGGTGGGCGGCGGCACCCATCTGAAGGACGAGTACGACGTGCCTGTCGGCCAGAACGTCTACGTTCAGATGGATCCCCTGAGCACCGCCGGGAAAACCCTCGCGGAGGCGGAACGGATCATCAAGGAGAAGTTCGACGAGATCAAGAAGAACCTCCGGGATCGGGAACAGAAACCGGATTCCGAGTAACCGGCATCCGGCAGCAAGGAACCCCGCAGTGCCCAGCACTGCGGGGTTCCTCTGTTTGTCACTGTGCCCAAACGCGCGCCCATATGATGAGGCATGGACTTCGAGGACACGCTCTGGACGGTTTTGGGTGCGGGGTTGGTTCTGCTGATGCTCGTCGACGTCTTTCGTACGCTCCTTTATCCGCATGGTTCCGGTCCTGTAGGCCGGGCGATCATGCGCGGATTCTGGCTGTTGTCGAGAAAACTGCGGGGCCGGAGCTCCTTCATCGCAGCACCCTTGGCGATGGCCGCTGTCATTGGCGCCTGGGCAGCCCTGGCAGCCATCGGCTGGGCCCTGCTCTACCTGCCGCATCTGACGGACGGTTTTGTTTACGGAGCCGGGGTTCCTCTGCGGGCCGACTTTGCCGAAGCCCTCTACATCTCCCTGGTCACTCTTTCCACCGTGGGGTTTGGCGATATCGTGGCAGCGCATCCGCTGCTCAGGCTGGTTGTCGCCCTCCAGTCCGTCACCGGTTTCGGGTTGCTGACAGCAACGGTCACCTGGATCCTGCAGACGTACCCTGCCCTGAACCGCCGCCGGGCCCTTGCCCACCAGCTGAACCTGTTCAGGGAGGCTGCAGGTCCGGCGGGTGCATTGTCGCTGGATCCCCGGCATGCTGCCGGGCTGTTGGAGTCAATGGCCGGAAACGTGGCTTCGGTAAGCATAGATCTGCTTGCCTTCCATGAAACCTATTACTTCCGTGAAGCCGAGCAGCGCGGCTCCTTGCCGGCCACGGTCGCCTACGCCCAGGAGCTGGCATCCCAGGCCCAGCTCAGCGAGAGCCCTGAACTCCAGTTCGCCGGACGGATGCTCCACGCGGCGCTGGACGGACTTGCGGAGGTCCTTCGCGGCAAATTCGGCCACTCTGGAACAACATCGTCCGATGTGTTCGACAGCTACGAGCTGCACCACAGACACCGGCGGCGGGGGGAACCGGACACGAACTAGCGGCATGGTGTGCCATGAGGCCCGGGGAAGATCACGGGCCAGAAAGCGGCCCGATCCAACGGCCTCCGCGAAAGGCTGTTACCCGGCGGCAGACCGCGGTGTGGCGTAGTCCACTTCGGGAACCCAGGGTTGCCTTTACGGACGGGGAATTCAGGTATCCACGGCACATGTCAGCGAAGGAACGAAGGAGCGTCTACTCGCAGGCAATCCCGTCGGAATCGCGGTCAAGCGCTGCACGGTAGCCTGCTGAACCGGGCGATCATCGACGAGTTCAGCGGGTTCAGCGACGTGCCCAGGCCCAGGCCGGCCACCGCGAGTCCGGCGCGGGAAGTGTTGCTCACGGCAACAGTCTTCCGCACACGGTGCGTCTGGAGCGAACTCGGGACACTTCGGCTCTCCCAACTGCGGACCCCAATAAAGCCTGAACAAATCCTGCGCAAATCTGGCCTGTTGCATGACGGATTCTTGAGCCCTGCCCGGCATAGTCGCTTATAGCAAAGCCAATGCTCAGGGCGCAGGGAAGGACAGGGCCATGAACGCTAGGACTGTACTCACCAGTCAGCATACCGACAGCCGTTGGACCGCTGATGACGTTAGAGAAAAGCTCGGACGGGAGTTGGAATCTGATCCAGGCCTGGCCGAATTCCTTGCCGCTGCCCCTAACATGGCGCGCGCCCTCAAAGCCGTCCTGAACCTGGACCTTGGCGAACTGGCCGAGCGGCTGGTCAGAGCTGAGATCAGCGCTATTTTGTACTAGTGAGGATGCGGAGCGGCAGGGAAGCCTGCTTCAACCGGACATTTTCCTACTCCGCAGGGCTCACCGATGATCGGTGCTGGTGCAGAGTTTCCTGATAGTTCTCCTCGGACCTTTCATCCCGGGGTTCATCGTAAGGATAGCCACCGGGAAGCGACCCTTTGGCAAGACCGCGCAGGACCAAGTGATGCAGCGAGATTTGACCGTCAGCCATGACAGCGGACACCGTGCCCGATGTCGGACTGTGAATTTTGACGTTTGCCATCTG
Source organism: Burkholderia sp. RS01 (assembly GCF_039748055.1). Classification (NCBI taxonomy): domain Bacteria; kingdom Pseudomonadati; phylum Pseudomonadota; class Betaproteobacteria; order Burkholderiales; family Burkholderiaceae; genus Burkholderia; species Burkholderia sp. RS01. The sequence goes on along the minus strand of NZ_JBDLAK010000009.1, from coordinate 63,577 downwards.
GTCAATGCCGGACGCGGTGGCCCCGCTCAGGAAAATGACTGCCAAAGCTGCTATTCCAGGCACAAAGGCCCTCCTCCAAAGCCCCATTGATTGATCATTGCCCACGAACATGAAGGCAGCGATGGAACGCCCTTTGAAGAGGCTGTGAGAGCGCCACACGCCCAACAGTGGCGTCCGCGCTACGACAGCCTCCGCTGCCGGAACATCGGGAACAGCTCCCGGACCCTTGCCACTGTCTCAAGCGAGACATCCACCGCCCGCACGCCGGGTTCCAGCCCGAGGTCAGCTTCAACGACCCCCATAGGATCAACCAGAACGCTCCTGCCCACGGAGACCGGCGGTGCCTGGCACACCCCTGCCACGTACACGCTGTTCTCGATGGCGCGCGCCGCGTTCAAGGCCAGCCACTGTTCCGTTTTGTGCGTGCCCGGCACCCAAGACGAACAGACCAGCAGCACCTGGGCGCCGGCGTCGGCGATTGACCTGGCCAGTTCCGGGAACCGCAGGTCGTAGCACGTCATCAGGCCGAACCGCGCTCCCCCGGCCTCAAACACCACCGGGTCCGTGGAGGCACCCGGCTTGATGAACGTCGACTCCCCGAAGCCCTGCGCGTCGAACAGGTGGATCTTCCGGTAGAAAGCCAGCCGACCGCCGTCCGGCCCGAACGCCACCAGCGTGTTGTACGCCTTGCCCGGCTCGTCCGAGGTTTCCACCACGCCGGCCACCAGCGCGATGCGGTGGCGGCGGGCTATGCTGGCGAGTTCCTGGCCGACGGGGCCGTCCAGCGGCTCGGCCACCTCGGGGAACGACGCGTCCACCTTCTTCTTCTCATAGGTGGCGTACTCCGGGAAGGCGACCAGCGCGGCGCCGTCGCGGGCGGCCCCGGCGGCGAACCGGTCGATCGCGGCAAGGTTGGCCCGGATGTCGGTGCCCGACTCCAGCTGCCCGAGCGCTATCCTCACGGTTGTTCCTTCCCTTCGGTCAGCCCGCCCGGAACCAGACGTCCGGTTCAGGCGGCCGCCTCGACAGTCGCCTTTTCCGTGGCCGTCATTTCCGGCGGTGCCGCCTTGAAGCCGCGCGTGATCAGGCCCAGGACCACGATGCCCAGCACCAGCCAGGACAGTCCCAGCGTAATCGCGTTGCTGTCCAGCTGGGAGAGCAGGTAGGCGCAGACGATCGCTCCGATCACCGGGACCACCACGTAGGACACAACGTTCAGCTGGTGCCCGGCCCGGCGCTGGCGCACGTAGTGGAACACCACCGAGGCGTTGACCAGCGTGAACGCGGTGAACGCACCGAAGTTGATGAACGACGTCGAGGTGGCCACGTCCAGGAAGATCGCGATCAGGCCGATGATGCCGGTGACGATCAGGTTGACCACGGGGGTGTGGAACTTGGCGCTGAGCCGGCCGAAGACCGCCTTGGGCAGGACCGAGTCCCGGCCCATCGCGTACAGCAGGCGCGAGGCGCTGGCCTGCGCGGCGAGGCCGGAGGCGAACTGCGCCACCACCAGACCGGCCAGGAACACCGCGCCGAACAGCTGCCCGCCGATCTGCAGGGCGATGGAGCTGGCCGCGGAGGCCGAGTCCTCGAACACGCCGCCGGGGTGGACCAGCTGGGTCACGTAGGAGACGGTCACGAAGATGCCGCCGCCGATCAGGGCGATGAGCATGATGGCCCGGGGCATGTTCTTGCGCGGGTTGATGGTCTCCTCGGTGAGGGTGGTGACGGCGTCGAATCCCAGGAACGAGTACGCGGCGATGGCGGCTCCGGCGGAGATGGTGGCGACGCTGGAGGTGTCGTTGAAGAACGGCTGGGTGCTGGCCAGGCCGCCGGCGCCGGAGGTGGCCACCACGTTGCCGACGGACAGCGCCACGAAGAACACGATGACCAGCAGCTGGAACGCCATCAGCACGTAGTTGGCCTTGTCCGCCACCTTGATGCCCAGGATGTTCAGCACAGTGGTGATCAGGATGAAGCCCACGATCCAGACTCCGATGGGGATGCCGGGGAACTGCGCGGTCAGGTAGGAGCCGCCGATCAGCCAGATGACCATGGGCAGGAAGAGGTAGTCCAGCAGGATGGCCCAGCCCACCAGGAACCCGACCCGCGGATCGATGGACCGGCGGACGTAGGTGTAGGCGGAACCGGCCACGGGGTACGCGATGGCCATCCGGCCGTAGCTGTGCGCCGTGAACAGCATGGCGACCATGGCCACCAGGTAGGCCGCCGGCGATGCCCCGCCTGTGGTTTCGGCGATGATGCCGAAGATTCCCAGGACGATCAGCGGGGTCAGGTACGCCAGGCCGAACAGGACCAGCGAGGGCAGCTTCAGCGTGCGGGTCAGGGTGGGTGTTGTTGTCACGGGTTTTCCTTAGGCGTTGAAGGTCTGGGGAGCCCAGGTGGCGGGGTTGATCCGGCCCTGGTAGACGGGCAGTTCGACGGCGTCTTCGCCGTCGCGGAACTGGGACCAGGGGCGGTTGAGGTTTTCGGTGCCGTGCGTTCTGACATGCTCGACGGCGGCCAGGTCCAGTTCCGCGGTGAGCAGCACCGGGGCGTCGCCCTCGGCCTCGGCGAGCGTGTTGCCCTCCGGGTCGACGATGATGCTCAGGCCCTTGCCGGTGGGGCCGGCGCAGTTGACGCTGACCACGAAGACCTGGTTCACGATGGCGTTGGCCTTGGCGAGCACCAGCTCCTGTCGGCGGTCCGGCGTCGTGGTTTTCACGACGTTGAGGATTACCTCGGCGCCCATCCAGGCGAGCTGGCGGGACACCTCCGGGAACCACGCGTCGTAGCAGATGTTCAGGCCCACCCTGCCGACGCCGGCCAGGTCCACGGTGGTGAACCGGTCGCCGGGGTCGTAGGGCTCGAACGGGCGCCAGGGGAAGACCTTCCGGTAGTAGCCGGCGAGCTCCCCCGCCGGGGACAGGACCAGCTGGGTGTTGAACAGCTGCCCTTCCGGGCCTCGCTCGCACACGCTGCCCGGGACCAGCCAGATGCCCAGGTCCGCGGCAAGCTGCCGGAGCTCCTTGACCCGGGGTCCGTCCAGCGGCTCGGCGGAGGCCTGGAGCATTTCCGTGCGCTGCTGGTCGGGGTCGGAATCGCCGAACAGGTGCAGCTCGGGAAAGACCGCCAGCGTGCTGTGCGGCTGGACGGCGAGGGCGGCAGTGACCTCGTCCGCGAAGGCCGAGACGGGTTCGCCGATGAGCCGGGGCCGGGCCTGGGCCGCGATGAGGGGAAGGATGCGTTGCATGGTGTTCTCCGCGTTGGGGATGTGATCTGGACTATATTAGATCAGAATGATCCAATTATGGGAAGAGGCGGGATTGGGCCGTAAAGTAGCGGATATGACCCGTCAGTTGGAGGACACCGCCGACGCTTCGCCCATCGCCGCCGGCAGGCTTGCCGGCATCGACCGGCGCAGTGCCATCGATGCCGTCCGGCTGCGGATCGGCATGGCGATTTCGCTGGGGCTGCTGAAACCCGGCGAGCGACTGCCCGATCAGGAGGACGTGGCCCTGGGCCTGTCCGTCAGCCCGATCACCGCCCGCCGTGCGCTCGCAAGCCTGGCGGAGCAGGGCGTGGTGGTCCGCCGCCGCGGCCGGGGCGGCGGAACGTTTGTGGCCGATGATCCCCCGCGGAACGTGCTGGCCGAACTCTCGGCATCACCCGCCGAATCCCAGGCAGTGAACCGGCTGGTGGACCGGAGGCTGCTGTTCGAATGCGCCGTGACGCACTACGCGGCCATCAACGCCACGGCTGAACAGCTGGATGAGCTGGACCGGCTGACCCGCGACATGGCCCAGTCCTCGGACTGGTCCGACTACCACCAGGCAGACGAGCAGTTCCACCAGCTGGTGGGCACGGCGTCTGGGCTGGGGACCGCCGTCGAGGCTTATCACGAGACGCTGGCGGAGCTCTACGCCTACTTCATCCCCTACCCGATCGAGCTGCTGCACAAATCGAACTGCGACCACGTCGCGCTCGTGGCAGCCCTGCGCGCCGGCCACGGCGACGAAGCCGTGGAGATCGCCCGCAAGCACGTCGACATCCTGCACCGGACGATGTTCATGGGGCTGACCGACGGCGGGACTCACTCCGCCTCTGAGTGATGAGCGGTGTCCGGCGCATGACGGCGTCGACGGACCATAGGTGCCGCTCTTAGCCGGAGAAATGCAGATCAGAGCTGTGGTCCCTGACGCGCCAGCGCACTGGGGCTCGACGCTGCGCAAAACATTTGTCAGTCCGTCATTACTGGGCAAAGCCTTCCACAGTCCTGTGGCAATACTGCCTGAATCCAAGCCTGCGCCGAGGCATGCTTAAAGCCGGGCGGCTACACCGTAGACGCACTTCTGGGGGAAGCGATAGACACATGTGCATGCCATGGCGCCAAGCCATCCTTCCGCACCGTCCGCCGGCGAATCACCGGCGAACCTCTTCCAGCAGACCGCACATCCTCGCACCCACGACGCATTCCGGGGGCCCTGCATCGGGGCGCCCACTGAAAGGAACCCAATGAGCTCAACCGACCCCTACGCAAAGCGGCAGCAGCCGCAGGTCCCCTACGGGCAGACGCCCTCCTGCGGGCAGGCGCCAGTGACCACACAGCCTTACCCTGGTGCTCCTGGACTCCACCCGGGTGCCCCGGCACCCTACGCGGGAGTCCCGTCACCCTATCCAGGAGGCGCCGCACTGGGCGGATACGGCGTCAGCAATAAGTCTTTCCTCGTTACCTGGCTCCTCTCCCTGCTCGTCGGCGTGTTCGGCGTGGATCGTTTCTATCTGGGCAAAGTAGGCACCGGACTGCTCAAGCTGTTCACCTTCGGCGGCTTTGGTATCTGGGCCCTCATTGACCTAATCCTCGTTCTTACGAACAACCAGCGGGACAAGCATGGCCTCCCCCTGGAGGGCTACGACAAGCACAAGAAAGTCGCCCTCATCGTGACCGGCGTGGTCATTCTCCTCAGCATCATCTTCAACTCCACACGAGGTGCTTCAGCTCCCGCCTCCGCACCCCCCGCTGGGGCGCCTGCAGTACAAGCTCCGGCAGCGCCAGCCGCTCCGGCGGCCGCGCCTGCAGCTAAAGCTCCGGCTGCATCCTCGGGAAAGAAGGTCGGCGAGGCGTTCACTGCTGACATGGGCAACGGAAACACCGCCAAGATCACCATCCTGTCCGCCACCTACGGCGCCGCGATCACCACCGGCCCGTACGCCAGCCCGGCGAAGAACGGCGGCTACCTGACCCTCGATGTGCTCTGGGAGAGGGAGAAGGGCACGACCAGCAGCAACCCGCTGTACTTCAAGGCAAAGGACGCTGACGGCCGCTCCGCCAACGTTGAGCTCTTCGCGGATGACGTGATCGGATCCGGCGAGATCCCTGCCGGCGACAAGGCCCGCGGCAAAGTTGCCTTCGACATCAAGCCGGGCACTTCTACCGTCATCATCACAAATCCGATCCTGCAGGAAGTCGGACGCATCAGCGTGACCCCGTAGCGACGGACATTCCCAAAGCGTGGCCCCGATTGTGAACCGCACCCCGAAAGTTGGACACCTAATTAGGTTTCTGATTTTCGGAGGTGCGGTTCATTGTTGCGGGGACCGCCTTGTCGATTGGGGTTTGAATATCGTCAAAGCGAACAAGGCTCAGATCCTTGGGGATGCTCAGTCCCGTGCTATGCGCCGCATTGACTGGTCCGACTACCACCAGGCGGACTAGCAGTGCACAGGACGATGTTCGTAAGCCTCACGGAAGGCGGACCTCACTCCCCTTCTGAGTGATGAACGCCAGCCGGCGCATCCGCTGCAGCCGATGCGCCGAGAAGAGCTCGACTTGTGGACCGGGGAGGGCTTGAACCTCCCGCGCACCCTGCGGTCCTGCCTCCTGCGGGGGCTTTACTTGATGAGGCCCTTGCTGCGGACTTCCTTGAGCCAGTCCGGAAATTCCTCCAGCATCTTCTTGAACAGGACGGCATCGCTAATCGCGTCCACATCGCCGACGGGCTCGTAGTTGGCGTTGTCTACGAAGCGCTGCGTGAGCGTGTCCAGCTGCTCGAGAAATGCCATCGATTGCTGCCCGATGGAGAGAAATTTCCAGAAGATCGGGGCGGTGGACACTTCGGTCAACGCCCTAACGGCAGCGTCTTTGTTGTCGGGGGCTCCGTCGGTGAGGAACAGAACATACACCGGAATGTCTGCGGGCGCGGTCACTGCGGGGTCGGTCACACTGGGTTGTGCCTTGCCGAGTCCGAAGAACCCCCTTTTGGGTGGGGCTGGCGGCGCGAACCCGAAGTGATCCCTGATGGTAAGGAACGCATCGGCGTAGTTGGTGGTGCCCATACGCCGCCCCTTGGTCAGGCGGCCCACGGAGCCCGCAAAGTCGTCGATGCTGATCTCGCCCAAGTATGCGGCTTTGGAGTCGAAGACGAAGAAATCGATGGCTCCGTCGTCGTCAAACTGGGTTGCCAGGGCCAGTGCCTTTTCGACCAGGCGCTGCATAGCCCCTGAACCATAGACGTTGGTCATGGAGCCCGAGTAGTCCAGGCAGACGGCGACTTTCGCCGTCTGGCCGTTCAAACCGGAGAGATCGACGGCCTTAGAAGCGGTCTTGGCCAATGAGAGAAGACCCGGCGCCTTTGCGCTGATCTTGTCGAGGGAAAGTGCCATTGTTGTCCTATTCGTTGAGTGTTGCCTGCAAACCGATGAGCCGTGACCTGTTTAGTTTTGGCTGGTTAGCCGCATGTGCACGGCCACGAGAGCGGCTGCCTCGCCATCCGCTCGTGCATAGCGGACAATCGCCCGAATACATCCATAGAGGCCGAACACGATCGCTCCCCAGAAGACAACGTAGGTACCGCCTGATTTCGTCGCGGACGACAGTGTCCCCAGAGTCACGACCAGCCCTGCAGCAAAAATGGCGCCGTTAATCAGAGCAGAGTTTCGTGCTTTCCGGCGGATCGTGAAGGCCACCTCTTGAATCGTCCGACTGATTTCCGACATCTACTACCCCCATGAATTTACGAGCTCTCAGGCTGCCCCTCCGGGTAGCTCAAGAAATAACGTCCTGAGGCCAAAAGAGGAAGCAGTTACGAGTTAATGGTTCTTTCCTCAAGATTCGGGCAGGATCAGGAAAGGTTTTCCCAAGGGTGACATCCAAGGACCTCCGCAACCGTGTTCAAGGGCCGACTTGTGGCTAAGATGATCATCAAGTCAGGGGGGACTTACTCCTGGTAACACGTCGATGTCATGCCGCTGGCTCACGTGCGGACCCGGTTTACAGGAGTTGGATTCACAGTGTTTCTCAAAACTTTCGGGTGGTCGTTCGCGGTCACCCTCATCGCGTTGGTGGTCGCTTTTCTTTATGGCGGACCTCAGGCCCTGATCCTCTGCCTCATCTTGGGCATCCTTGAAATCAGCCTGAGTTTCGATAACGCTGTGGTTAACGCCCGCATCCTCGAGCGGATGAACCCGTTCTGGCAGAAGATGTTCCTGAGCGTAGGCATCATTATCGCCGTGTTCGGTATGCGCGTCCTTTTCCCCTTGCTCATCGTGGGAATCACCGCTGGCCTGAATCCGGTCGAAGCCGTCAGTTTGGCCATGGAAAAGGGTGACCCTCACACCCCGGGCAGCTACGGATACCTGCTGCACGAAGCCCACCCGCAGATCGCGGCCTTCGGAGGAATGTTCCTTCTGATGCTGTTCTTGGACTTCATCCTGGCCCACCGTGATATCAAGTGGATCAAATTCCTCGAGGTCCCGCTCGCGCGACTGGGCAAACTGGAAGGCGCATCCTTGATCATCGGAATGGCTGCGCTGGCCATCGCCGGGGCCGTAGCCGGTGAGAAGCAGGGCATCGTCCTGCTCGCGGGCCTGTTGGGCATGATTACCTACTTCCTCGTGAACGGCCTTGGAAACCTATTCGACGTCGATGAGGACGGCGACGTTGATGCCGCGGATGCGGACCTCGCGGTTCACTCGGGGCCCTCCGGCGCGGCCCAGCTGGCCGGCAAGGCGGCTCTGATGCTCTTCCTGTACTTGGAAGTCATCGATGCGTCCTTCTCCTTCGACGGCGTCATCGGAGCCTTCGCCATCACGTCCGACCCGATCATCATTGCCCTCGGACTGGGCCTCATCGGCGCTATGTTCGTCCGCTCCCTTACCGTATTCCTGGTCCGGCAGGGGACGTTGGACGAATTCGAATACCTGGACCACGGCGCGCACTGGGCCATCGGCGCCCTGGCAATCATCCTGATGGTCACCATCGTGGTTCCCGTCAACGAGATCGTTACAGGGCTCATCGGAGTCGTGTTTATCGGCGCGGCATTTCTTGGCTCGGTTCGACGCAATACGCGGGCACGTGCCGCCGAGCAGTCTCAATCACTTGAGCCTGCTCGCAGTTAGACCCCACCGTTAGATACAAAAAACACCACCAGCCACCACAAGGAAAGCGAGTAGTTCAATGGGTTTGAGTTTGCAAAAGGGCCAGTCGCTGTCACTGACGAAGCAGAACGGCGATTCACTGACGAACGTCCGTCTCGGTCTCGGCTGGGACTCCGCGGTCCCCGCGAAAAAGGGCTTCTTTGGCGGAAGCAAGACGGTCGAGATCGACTTGGACGCATCGGCCCTCCTGTTTGATGCTCAAGGCCAGCACCTCGACACGGTCTTCTTCAACCAGCTCGCGAGCAAGGACGGTTCCATCCGACACACGGGTGACAACCTGACAGGCGAAGGCGACGGCGACGACGAGACGCTCACGGTGAACTTGCCTAATGTGTCTCCGGCCGTCGCGCACATCGTTTTTGTGATCACGAGCTACAGTCAGCAGACCTTCGACATGGTTCAGAACGCATTCTGCCGCGTCATCGACGACTCGGCGGCGGGGAGTCCCGAAGTCGCCCGCTACGACCTCACCGAATCCGGACGGTACACCGCGATGGTCATGTCGAAGCTTTCGCGAAACGGGAACGTCTGGAACTTCCAGGCCATCGGCACGCCGGCTAATGGACGGACGCCCGGCGAAGTGCGCGGCGCCGCGGCATCTTCCCTCTAGTCCAATCGGACGAGCGCTCCATAGCGCTATCGAATGTACACAACAAACTGAAGGAGTACGTCTTGTCTAGCCTGACTCTGAGCAAGGGCAGCAACCTGTCCCTCACGAAAGCCGACCCGGGGCTCCGCAAGGCCATGATCGGCCTCGGATGGGATCCGCGGACCACCGCTGGCGAACAGTTCGACCTCGACGCCTCGGCTCTGCTCGTCCGCACCGACGGCAAAGTCCGCTCCAACGATGACTTCATTTTCTACAACCAGTTGTCCTCGCCCGACGGGTCGATCGTGCACCAGGGCGATAACCGCACCGGAGAAGGTGAAGGCGACGACGAACAAATCCTGATCGACCTCGATAACGTTGCGGCAGACATCGCGAAGATCGTCATCGTCGTGTCGATTGACCAGGCAGAGGCGCGCCGCCAGAATTTCGGCCAAGTACGCGATGCCTTTTGCCGGGTCGTAAACCAGGAAACGGACAACGAAGTTGTACGCTACGACCTCACTGAAGATGCGGCAGCCGAAACGTGCATGATCTTTGCTGAGATCTATCGAAACGGCGGCGAGTGGAAGTTCCGGGCCGTGGGGCAGGGATACGCCTCAGGCCTCCGCGGCGTGGCCACCGACTTCGGCATCGCGCTGGACTAGAAGTCGGTGGCCCGGCGACGCCGGGCCACCGCACCGCACTTTCACCAGATTGAACAAGGAGAACAACCATGGCAGGCCTGACTCTTACCAAAGGCAGTAACCTCTCGCTCACCAAGACCGATCCGGGGCTGAACAAGGTTCTCGTCGGGCTGGGGTGGGATCCCCGTACCACCACAGGTGACGCCTTCGACCTGGATGCCTCTGCCCTCCTCCTAGGCGCCGACGGCAAAGTCCGCAGCTCCGCGGACTTCATCTTCTACAATCAGCCGGCGGCAGCCGACGGCTCAGTAGTTCACAAGGGCGACAACCGATCCGGTGAGGGCGACGGCGACGACGAGGTGGTCGCCGTCGAGCTTTCTGCCGTGGGCGCGGATGTTGAGCGAATTGTCTTCGTGGTCTCCATTGACCAGGCTGACACCCGCCGTCAGAACTTCGGCCAAGTGCGGTCGGCCTATTGCCGCGTGGTCAACCAGGAAAGTGACGCGGAAGTAGTCCGCTACGACCTGAGCGAAGATGCGGCGCCGGAGACCTGCATGATCTTCTCAGAGCTCTACCGCCACAACGGCGAGTGGAAGTTCAAAGCCGTCGGCCAGGGATACGCCACAGGCCTCGCCGGCATCGCCGCGGACTTCGGCGTCCAGCTCGGCTAAGAGCCCGAGACCACAGAAAGAGAGAAGCGAAAATGAGCATGCAACTCACCCCACCCGAAACGTCGGCCTCGAACCCCCTTGTGCTGAACGCTCCGGAGGCTCCCGGCATCGTCAAAGAAGACGATGCCCCCGGAATGGTCCCGGTTCCGGCCGAACGCCAGCAGGAAATAAACGCGCAGGCTCGTGCGTTCATCACCGAAGTGTCGGCCATGAGCCCGTTCAGCCCCGAATACTCCAGCAAGATCGATGGCATCAACCGGCTAGGCGGCCAGCAGCTCGTGGCATCCGCCAACACTTCAAGCCGGCTGCTGGAGCGGTCGTCCACCTCGCTGGCCGGCGCGAAGAAGTCCGGCAGCAGTGCCCAGGTGCAGGTCGCCTCCACGCTCGGTGAGCTTCGTTCCACCGTGGAAGACCTGACGCCGAACAACGCTGACTTGGGCGTCGGCCGGAAGATCCTCGGAATTATTCCCGGCGGCAACAAGCTGGCCAAGTACTTCCAGAGATATGAGAGTGCCCAGACTCAGCTCGATAAAATCATCAAGTCCCTGATGGCAGGTCAGGACGCCCTGCTGAAGGACAATGCCTCCCTTGCACAGGAAAAGACCCAGCTGTGGGAGACCATGCAGGGGCTGAGCGAATATGCAGTATTTGCCAAGGCTCTGGACACGGCAACAGCCAGCAGGATCGATGAGATGAAGATGCAGGGACAGATCGAAGAGGCAGGCAAACTCGACTCTGACGTGCTGTATCCGATCCGTCAGCGCCACCAGGACATTCTGACGCAACTGGCCGTCTCCGTTCAGGGCTACCTGGCCATTGACATGATCCGCAAGAACAATACCGAACTGATCAAGGGCGTCGAACGGGCACGTACCACCACGATCTCTGCGCTGCGGACCGCCGTCATCGTGGCCCAGGCCCTGGCGAACCAGAAGATGGTGCTGGACCAGATCGATGCCATCAACACAACGACGAACAACATGATCCTCAAGACAAGCGAAATGCTCAAGGATCAGACCGCGCGGATCCACCAGCAGGCAGCGAGCTCCGGTGTCAGCGTGGAAACGTTGCAGAAAGCGTTCGACAACGTCTTCCAGACCATGGACGCCATCGACACCTTCCGTTCCCAGGCCAACAAGAGTATGGAAGGCACCGTGCATGCCCTCGAAACCGGGCTGGAGCGGGCCCGCCCCTACCTGGACAGGGTGCGGCAGCAGGAGGGGAATTAGTGGCCGTCAGCCCACAGCAATAGGCTTACAGGCTATGGTCGCAAATTTCTTAGGTTCACTGTTCGGCGGCGGAGCGGCACCCCGCTCCGCCGTCGTTGCGGGAACCGAATCTCCACTTGTCGCGGATCCGGCTGCGGACGAACTGGCAGTCACCGAGGCCGCACTCGAAGAGCTGCGGCGGATGGTGCTGGGCAATGGCGCGCAACTGCCCACCATCGTGGTGTCACGACTCCTGCAGTTGGCCGACATCCTGCGTGCCCTCCTTGGCTATATCGGCCGGTCGGGCGCATCGACGGAGCAGCGCGTCCTGCTGAACGCAGTCATCACCGACTATCTGCCGTCCCCGCTGCGGGCCTATCTGATGCTGGCCGCTGGGTCGCGGCGAGACGATTCCACCGAGACGACGGCGTTGCTGGAACAGTTCGACACGCTCTACTCCACCGTCAAGAACCTGGACAACCAGGTCCGTACGGGGGCCATTACGGAACTAGCAGTCCACGGCCAGTTCCTCAGGGACAAGTTTGATATTGATGGTCTTCATCTGGAAGGACACTAGTGGCTTCTATGGTCGCGGGCAGCAACGCCGCCCTTACTGCTGAGAACCCCGGGCTGGAGAAAGTGCTGCTGGGGATCGGCTGGGACATGGTCCCTAGCCGCGGCGCACAGGCAGAGCTGGTTCCGATGGTAATCATGTGCGGAACGGACGGCCGCGCCATTTCGGATGACCATCTGGTTTTCTTCAACCAGATCGCCAGCCCCGATGGCAGCATTTCCTTCGTGGGAGCGGAAGACCAGGAACAGATCGACGTCGACCTCAAGAGGGTGCCCGAGGCGGTCCACAAAATCGCCGTGCTGTTGTACGTGGATCCGGAAGTGCGAAGCCCGGGTACGTTCGGTGCCGTGAAGAACGCCTACCTGCGGGTCGCCACCGAACAAAACCGGGAGCTCCTGCGCTTCATTGTTCCGCGCGGGAACCTCGACAAGATCAACGCCATGATTCTCGGGGAGCTCTACCGACACGCAGGGGGCTGGAAGTTCCGTGCCCTCGGTCAAGGCTATGAGGCCGGACTCGCGGCCGTTGCCGCCGACTTCAAGTTGAGGCTCTGAATATGGCGTTGAACCGAACCTCGCTGCGGACCGACATTGGATACCTCAGCCGACGCCGGAAAGCGGTGGCCCAGCCCGAGCCTTTTCGACCCACGTCGCAAAGTACAGCCCCGTCCTTACACCCCGGCGCAAGCCGGGCTGGTTCCGGAGGGCTCACGCTCGCTACCAGCCCGGCGCCCACACCGTCCACCAAGGCGTCCGTGGCTTCAAAGCCCGGACCCCGACCCATGTCGGAGCGGCTGTTCCCAGCCCCGGAATTTGGCAGCGTCCGCGAGTTGGGGGAAGCTAACCCGGTAGTGCGCCTGAACGCCAGGCAATCCGCGATTGGCTCGCTCCTGGTGACCGGGGCTCGATCCGTGGCATGGGAGGACCAGCAGCTCACCACGGGTGCCCTCCACGTGGAAGGGCACAAGGCCGGCACCGCCGTCGTCACCCCAGGAAACCGGCCGCTGGCCGGAGTGCAGGACGGGGCCGGAATCGTGTCCCTGCGCCATACCCGGCTCCTGCGCCGCATCCTGTTCATCGCGGGGGACACTCCGCTGACGGTGGGAGTCTTCGACGGCGCGGCCGCCGCGGTGGCTGCCCGGAACCATGCCGGGTTGCGGAGCGTTCTGTATCTTATGCGGGTCGGCGCGGTCCTTGAACTCCGCACTGAGTTCGTCCCCGCAGACGCCTCCGACGCAGCCATCTGGGCCATCTTCGGATTCACGATGACCATTCCACTGGACCAACGGGTCCTCCTGCGCTGATCCGGCAGCGCACTACTGTTAACAACTAGGGGACGATGCAGCACTTCAAAGCCTTGGCCGAATCCGTCAAGGATCGGCTCTTCCACCTGCGCCCCGAACTGCTTCACCGCACCTCGGAGCCCGGTCTGCTGGCCGTCGCGCTCGGTGCCACCCTGTACTCGCCGGCCACGAGAAGCTCACTGGCACATGGAATCCGGAAACAAGCTGAGGCGGGGTGCCTCAGCATCGTCGTCTGCCTCGAAGATGCCGTACCCGACGACGAAGTGGCCGCCGCAGAGGAGAACCTGCTCGCTGCACTGGCCGAACTGTCCGTGGACGATCCGGGCGAGCTCCCGCTGATCTTCATCCGGTGCCGTACGCCCGAACAGTTGCTCGACGTCGGACGCAGGGCAGGTGCGGCCCTCGGAGTGGTGTACGGCTTCGTCCTGCCCAAGTTCGAGAACGAGACAGGGCGCGGGCGTGCCTTCCTGGCGGCACTGGAGCTATTGAACGAGGAAGCCGGACGCACCGAGGGCTCAAAGCAACAGGCCTTGAGGGCGATGCCTATCATCGAGGACCTTTCGACAACCCATCTGGAGTCACGCGTCCGGGTGCTGACAGACAACCTGGCCTTGGTTGAGGAGTTCCGTGAACTGGTGTTGTGCGTCCGGATCGGTGCCACGGACATGTCCAGTGCCTTTGGCCTGCGGCGTTCTCAAGACCTGACTATCTACAACGTCAAGGTTGTCGCGAATATCATTGGCGACGTCGTGAACATCTTCGGCCGCCCGCATGACGGCTGGGTCATCTCCGGCCCCGTCTGGGAACACTTCGTCAATACGGAACGGGTCCTGCGGCCCCAACTGCGTTCCACCCCCTTTGAGGCGGTCAACGAGGGCGAACTCCGGAAGCGCATTCTGATGGACAACCTGGACGGCCTGATTCGCGAGATCGAATTGGATCTTGCGAACGGCTTGCTGGGCAAGACCGTCATCCATCCAAGTCACGTGCCGGTGGTGCACGCCATGTGCGTCGTGAGCCACGAGGAATACCTCGATGCCCTAGACATAGCCGGGAGCGCAGGCGGAGGCGTGAAGGCGTCGTCCTATGGAAACAAGATGAATGAGTTGAAACCGCACCGTGCATGGGCGGAGCGCACCCTGTTGCGTGCCAGGGCCTTCGGCGTCGCGAGGCCCGGCGTCAGTTTTGTCGAACTACTGGAAGCGAGCATGCGGTGAAGCAACTCTCTACGGATGCTCCCTGGAGCGGCGGCTACGTGCGCGATGCCCTCGGCGTCAACGTGGTCTCGGACCGCAGTCGCAGTGTGCTGCCCGTAAAGGCACTGGTCGGGCTGGCGCTGCGCCGCAATCCCAAAAGGGCCCACCTGCTCGTCTCCCGGGTGCTCGCCAAGCATGTCCCCACCGAACCCGGGATCGCGACGGCGGCGGGGCAACTTCTGGGGCTCTTGGTCCGCAGGGAACTCGAACTCCCCGCGGGTGCCAGTCCGGACGCCGGGGCCGGATCACTGACCGCCGTCATTGACGAGGCCGCGGGCAGGCTGGCGCGCCTGCTGGACGGCGGCACCTCACTGAACGGCGAAAGCGGCCCGGATGAGGACGGTCGACGCTGCAGGCTCGCCGACGTGGCCCGCCTGGGCGAACTGCTCGTCCAATGGCAAACAGAACTTCCCGGCGTCGTGACCATCGGCTACGCGGAAACCGCCACCGGGCTTGGCCACTTGGTTGCCGGGCAACTGGGGACCTATTACATTCACTCCACGCGACAGAGCAGCGACGGGGTGGAGCCCTACGGCGCGTTCGAAGAAACGCATTCGCACGCAACCTCCCACCAGTTGCTGCCGACCAGCCGCGCCGCTTTGAAGCTAGCCGAGACCGTGGTCCTGGTGGATGACGAACTGAGCACCGGCGCCACGATTATCAACACGATCCGCGAACTCCATCGCACCGCACCTCACCGCCATTACGTCGTCGCCTCCCTAGTGGACCTGCGCTCCAACGCAGACCGGGACCGCCTTGATGACTTGGCACGCGCACTCGGCGCCAGGATCAGCTCCGTGGCACTGGCGCAGGCAAGCATCGACCTGCCGGAAACGCTCGCTTCGGACGCGGCGGTGCTGATCAGCAGCATCCCGGTCCCGCGCCCACCGGTCCCGGGACGGGGCCGAATCCAGCTGCTGGACCTACGCGGAATCGTGCCACCAATCCGCAGCGCCCGCTTTGGCGTTGCCGGTCGTCCCGATCCAGACCAGGCGGAGCGCATCGCGGGCGCGCTGGCCACGGCCCTTGGCAGCAAGGGCGAGGCGGGGGCCCGGGTGCTGATCCTCGCCACTGAGGAATTCATGGCGCTCCCCCTTGCCGTCGCCACTTGGCTGCAGGACCTGCGCCCTGACGCCGATATCCGCTATTCCACCAGTACCCGCTCGCCAATCGCCGCGCTGGACGAACCGGACTACGCGATCCGTTCAGCAATTGCCTTTGGCAGCGACGACGATGTCCCGGACGGGCCCGGTCCGCGGTTTGCCTACAACTTCATGCACCCCGAAGGGCGCTTCGATACAGTGCTGATCATGGCGGAACCCGGCACTGCGGAGTCCGGGCTCCTGGGCCCCGGGAAGATCGCCGAGGCCGTTTCGGGCAGCGCCGACGATGTCCGGCTGGTCATGTTGACGGCAGAGCCACCGTTCCCGGCGCCACTGCTCGGCCCCGCTTTCGGCTCCTATTTGCCGGAAGACGTCGAATGGCTACTCAAGGACCTGAGTTCCGCGCAGCTGGAAGCGCCCAGGGAAGAGCGTGAAGCCGCCATCCAGTCCGGCAAGGCCAGTTACGCCGAATCGCTGCCGCAGGAGTTCGAGCCCTCGGCTGAGTACGGCGCCTTGTTCGAGGCCGCCCTGGAGAGCACCGCCGTCCGGATTGCGCACGCCGTCGGAACGCTTACCGAGCAGGTCCTGAAGCTGCGCGGCAACGCACCCGTGCTGGTTTCCCTCGCCCGTGCCGGAACTCCCGTGGGCATCCTGATGAAGCGTTGGGCCTGGGAAGTCCACGGATTGAAGCTGCCGCACTATGCCATCAGCATCGTGCGCGGGCTCGGCATCGACCAGACCGCCCTCGGATATCTCGCGTCCCGGCACCGCCCGGACGACATCATGTTCGTTGACGGCTGGACCGGCAAGGGAGCCATCGCCCGCGAGCTCGCCGCCGCAGTCGAACTCTTCCGTCAGACCGACGGTCCTGCGTTCCGGCCCGACCTCGCGGTCCTCGCGGATCCCGGGCGCTGCGTCCGGATCTTCGGCACGCGGGAGGACTATCTCGTCCCCTCGGCTTGTCTTAACTCGACCGTCTCCGGTCTCATCTCCCGCACTGTCTTCAACCAGGCGCTGATCAGCCCCGGAGATTTCCACGGGGCCAAGTTCTACTCGGAGTTGGCCGGCAGCGACGTCTCCGGCGACTTCCTGGCAGCTGTCACAGCCGAGTTCCCCGGCGTCCGGGACGACGTCCTGCGGGCAGCAGCGCACGCCCCCTCAGATATCGCGGGGCTCCCGGAAGCCGACTGGGCCGGATGGTCCGCCGTCGAGCAGATCAGCCGAAGCTTCGGCATCAACAACGTGAACCTGGTCAAACCAGGTGTCGGCGAAACTACTAGGGTCCTTCTGCGGCGCGTGCCTTGGAAGGTGCTGGTCCGCCCCGAGGCCGCGCCGGAGCTCGCCCATGTGCTGCATCTGGCCGAACAGCGCGGCGTCGATGTGCTGGAGGTCCCTGACCTGGCCTATAGCTGCGTCGGACTGATCCATCCGCTGCACACGCCGGGCGCAACCGGCGCCGATGGCAGGGCCGTGGTGGGCGTATGAGCGCTCACACAAGCGGCGCGGCGGTCATGGTGGCCAGCGACCTGGACCGCACGTTGATCTATTCGGCGAACTCCATGGCGCTCGTGGGAAGCGACCACCTGGCGCCCCGCATGGTGGTCGCCGAGGTGTATGACGCAGCACCGCTGTCCTTCATGACCCGGACAGCGGAGGAGCTGCTTGAGGGGATCGTGGAGCGGAGCGTCTTCGTGCCCGTCACCACCCGCACCCGGGCGCAGTTCTCACGGGTTCGGTTGCCCGGCAGCGGCCGCGGATACGCCGTGACGACGAACGGTGCCGTGCTGCTGCACGACGGCGAGCCGGACGGCGACTGGTCGCGGCACATCCAGCGGTCCTTGGGGTCAGACTGTGCGCCCTTGGACGATCTGCTGGGCCACCTGAGAGGCGGCGCGGCAGTCCCCGCCATCCTGAGAATCCGGACCGCAGAAGATTGTTTTGTGTACTCTATCGTTGACCGGGAGGCGCTGCCCGTTGCGTATCTGGACGAGCTCGGCGCTTGGTGCGAGGCCCGAGGCTGGACGACGTCGTTGCAGGGGCGGAAGCTCTACTGCGTGCCGGCCCCGATCACCAAGGAAGCCGCTGTGGACGAGGTCCGGCGGCGGACCGGGTCAGGTCTCCTTGTAGCCGCGGGCGATTCCCGGCTGGATGCGGGCATCCTCGAGCTGGCGGACATCGCGATCCGTCCATCGCACGGCGAACTCGACACCGACTCGTTCACCCTGCCGCACCTGACTGTGACTTCGGCTTCCGGAGTGCTGGCAGGCGAGGAGATCCTGCGTTTCGTCAGCGGCGTCCTGGCGGAAACTCTGATTCCGATCCCCTAGTTCGTCGACGAGCAGAAGCCGTGACCCGACCACGTTCTAACCGGCTGCCGTCGGAGAGGCTACGAACTCCTGAAGTCCAAGTGCACGAAGCATCTGCCGAGCGAACTCGTACTCGAGGGGCTAGACCAGGCCGTCCACTCCACGATCCCACGTTCACCTGCGGTCCGTCACATCAACGTGCGCCGGACTGTCAGGCTGGCGTCAAAATTGGTGGAAGTCGTTACGGTTTCATTCTGATTCTCGACGTCCACGCTGAACCGTCCCAGTACCGGAAGGGAGCAACTTCCTCTGGGTCCGGGTAGAAACCGGGCAAAAGTCCCCCAGCTTCTGAGTGAGCTGATGCTGGCTCGCTGGTGGCAGGCAGGGCCTCTTCATCGAAGGAAAGATCAATGACCGCCGCCTGCAGGGCTGGTTTCTGGGCCACCCGACGGGCCAACAGCCGCTCCCGGTCGGCCGCCTTTTCTGCCCGGATTCTTTCCGCCTCGGCGCGCTTTTCATCCTTGGCGCGCTCGGCTTGCTCGCGTTTCTGTTGCGCAGCGCGCTCTTTCTGCCGCGCGGCATCGGACTTTTCTTGTTCGACTTCTTGTTGCCGGTGCTGGATCCGGGTAATTGCCTCCCGCACGCCAGAGACCCTGGAGTCTTCCGCCAGGATTTTCTCTAGGTCCGCCATTGCGCGCGCGAATGCTCCCTCGGCCAAGCTGATCTCGGAACGGAGAGCCAATGCCTGAAACCGCAACCCGCTTCCGTACTTCTTGCTCCCTGTCAGCGTCTTGATACATTCCTTGGCAGCGACGAGTTCACCCAGTGCCAGATGTGACTTGCCCCGGAAGATCGCGAGCAGGGCAGTGATTTCTGAATCAACGACGACGCCGTTTGTGAGTCGAAGAACCTCGTTCCAGTCCTTCAGATCGATATATAGGTCAGCCAGGCTCAACAGCGCGGGATAGCTCGGGTCCAAGGCCTCGACGTAGTACACAGCCGCTTGGGTCTGGTCCTGGATCTGCAACCCTTCGGCAAGCGCCAGGGTCGTGGCATCGTGCGACAGAGGCAACTCGACTGAAACGCCGCCGGCAATGCCGAGTGTCAGCCGGTAGCCGGAGAGGTACTTCTGGGTAAACGCGTGCGTTTCCAAACCTCCGTCTAGGGAGAGACCCGCGCGAAGGTACTCAACTGCCGGGTCAGTCCGTCCGTGGATGAGATGCCGGAGACCCAGCAGAACGTTTCCAAGCTTTGCGTATTGCGGGTGTGCCAGAACAGCCTCGTCGAGGCTCAACGCCTCCGGCTGGGAGACAAAGGTGAAAAGGGCTTTTTCCTCCTTCGGCGCGAACATCCCTGGCCGGACTGGCGCCAGTGCCGGAGTCGGTGCCAGCGTTCTGCCGGGAGCGGGCCTTGAAGAAGCCGGAGACCTTCTTGGCGTAGTCTTGCGGCCGCCCACATAGGTGCTTACTCCGCTCGTCGAGACCCGGATGCGCACTCCCGGCATCACCTTAAACGACTTGCTTTTTTTGAATCCCACTATTCCCCCTTGGACATCGACATACTGCGCCGAAACTCGGAGGCTTCGGCTTCTTCCCTGAATTCGAGGGTTGTAGCCCCGACAATTCTTCGCACCGCTTCACGGACCTCGTGAGGCGTGGCATAGAAGAACTCCCTGCGTAGGTTGATTCGGTTGACGCGACGGTCTTCGAATTCCCGGTGAAGTTGCCCCTCCAAGCCGGCGGCGTCGTCACTGAAGAATAGAACATGAATGTCGTAGAGGAACGGGACTCCCGCTCCGCTGAGTTCGCGGATTCGCTCCGTTGGCTCAAGGCGGCGCGTCATGCCTATCTTCACAATCTGGTCGCCGAAGGCACCAAGATTCGAAATGACATAGACGTACCCAGCCCTGGCGTTCGCTTCCCGGTTCTCGATGTCGCGAAGGTTGAGTTCGGCTTGCTCGAGCCGTGCCTGCATCGTAGCGATGGCCGAAGCATCCCCGCTGCCAATCGCTATCTGCAGAGCCGCTTCGTATTGATCGCGTTCCTTCTCGAATTTTTCTCTTGCCTTTTGAAGCTCGCGTTCTACCTTTTCCTGTTCGCGGAGTTCCTCACGAAGGGCCCTCTGAGTCTCACGCTCTTCGGCGACCTTCAGGTGATAGTCCGCGGTGAGGCGGATTTCATCGAGACGGAGATCGTGGTACTCCTCCGTGATCTGAATGGCCATGCTTCGACCCAGTTTCTGAATCGAGTCTTTTGCACGCGTCAATCTTGCTACGGTGGGCTCAAGGTTGTGGCTGCGGACGGTGCGGACGCAATTGTCGGCTTCGGCGTTGTATGCCCGCAACATCAGTCGGCATTGCTCGCGGACCATCCGGGCGCCGTCCTGCAGACTGCCGTTAACTGCCCAGTTCGCAGCGCCCATCACACCACGCTCCTTCGCGGTTTCTTTCACTTTGGTGCGTAACTGGTCCAGGCGGTCCTTGTATTTGATGGCGTCGTCCAACGGGTGCGCGAACTCGTAGATGCCAAGTTCTTGGAGGAGCTTGATCTCCCGGGTCTCGACAATCATGGATTGCAGCTCCTTTAGCACCGCCTCCTTTTCGCGTATCCGGTGCTCAAGGTCATGGAGTTCATTTAGGCGCTGCTGGTCAGGTTCACGGGGTAAGTGATCTGGCGAGACGGCAGGCGAAACCTCCCCGCCCAGTGTCACCCCGTGCCCATCGAGGAAGGTTTCGAGACCACCTGTCCATCCCTGCGACACGCTGCGAATCTTCCAGTCACCGTTTCTGCGGTAGATCTCACCCATCACAGCCACATTTTCATTGGACAAGTCCGAGGCAGGGACTTCGAAAGACACTCCGGAGGGTGATTTTATTACCAGGCGCAGATCCAGCAGTTGGCCCAGGACCTGCTCCGAAGAATCTAGGCTGGCGGCTATTGCGATTCGCTGGACGATCTCAGGGATCTGGGACAGCGAAATCATTGCTGTGTGTTCCTGGGCACCAGCCCGCGCAGATTTCCTGCCGATGTACTCAACTGCTCCGTCGAGATATCGCGGCTGATTATAGAAAACGACCGCCTCATTGGAAAGAACTCGTCCAGTGGAATTGACCATGATAAGGAAGAGGTCCACATCAGAATTCGAGCTCGAAGACTGCCACTTAAGATCAACGGACAGTCTTTCGCCGTTATGTACTGGCAGAGTCGAGTTTCCACCCTTGGGCAGGATTGAGTGCGGCATTTGTTGACCATATATCAACGGACTGACATCTTGACGCGGATTCCGCATGCCGCATTGACGGGCCGGCGCGTCGGACTTGGACTCTGCTGAGCCAGGGCACTAAAGCGGCCGGTGAGTTCGGACGTTGCGTTTGTGCTCGCACCGGCGATGTGTGCAGAACAGCCCTGATCGGGGAACAGCAAGGGTGGCCAGATAGACCGGCCACCCTTTGGGCAAGACTGCTATTTGGTGTTCAGCACGTTCCAGAGGATCAGGTCATGGGCGTGCCTGGCTTTGTCGTCGCCGCGGAAGTCCGCTTCCTTGACGCTCCCGCCGGTGTCGATGCCAATGCTGGACGTCGATGCGAACCGCCCCATCATCGACTTGTTCGACAGCATGGAGACGGACCGGATGTTCTTGTACGGCACCGACACGATGGCGAGCTTGTTGCCCACGAAGCTCTTGTCCTGGAGGATGACACGCATATTCGTGATGCCGACAAAGCCGGTGCCGACACCGATGCAGTCGTAGACCGCGTAAACAATTTCGCCCTGGAGCAGGCCGGCCCTGATCTGCTCGAGCTGGTCCGACCTATCATGGATGATCTCTGCCAAGGTGATCCCCCTGATCAGTCGCGGAGCGGAACGCCGTGCGCGTCCCGCTGGAAGTGGGCGGAACCGGCGATGATCATGATGCCTTCGATGACACCCCAGAGGCAGACGATGCCAAAGGTGAACGCGCCCAGGATGAGCGTGAGGATGAGCTGGATAACGGCGATCTTGGTGAAGCCCAGGTAGAAGCGGTGAATGCCGAGTCCACCGAGGAAGATGCCAAGAAGCCCAGCGACGAGCTTTGATTTCGGCTGTGGGTAGCCGTAGGCGGGGTTCGGCATTGGGGGCTGCTGCTGGTACTGCGGCTGTAAGGGCGCCGGCGGGTAACCCTGGTACTGCGGCGCCTGAGGCGCCGGCGGATAGCTCTGGTACTGGGGCTGCTGGTACGGCTGCTGCGGGCCGGCGTAGGGCTGCTGCGGCTGAGACCCGGTCGGGTACTGTTCGCTCTTATATGGTGCAGCTGCCGGCGGATCGTAGCCTTCCGGAGTGGCCGCGTTCGGGTCGGGGTGGGGTTGTGTCATGATGGGGCCTTTCGAAGGGTGATGATGCAGCCCACGGAGGTCGGGCGGCAGCACCGTCAACGACGATGTTCATGGGTTTGGCGGGGGCGGGACTCATAGTCCTGAAGCGGTCCGCCGTGGATGCATTCCAACCGAAGGAAGGCATCCACGGCAGAGCAGTTATTTTTGGAGGCTGTGGCTACTTGTCGCAGGCAACGCCGTCGTTATCGCGGTCAAGCCCTGCACGGTAGCCGGGCTGACCCGCGGAGATCGGTGCGGCTCCTGCTGCCTTTGCTGCGGCGCAGTTGGCGTAGTAGGCGGAGGCGGGTGCCTGCGGGGCAGCCTGTTGCGGCGCCTGCGGGACGGCCGGCTGCGCCGCCGCTTGTTCGGCCGCCAACTTAGCGGCAGCAGCATCAGCCGCAGCCCTGTCGGCCGCCGCTTTATCAGCCGCTACTTTGTCCGCTGCAGCCTTGTCCGCGGCAGCTTTCGCAGCTGCAGCCTTTACGGCAGCAGCCTTTTCGGCGGCCACCTTGTCCGCAGCAGCCTTATCCGCCGCTGCCTTTTCCGCCGCAATCTTGTCAAGGTTCTTGACGCCGAGGTGAACCGTGGATCCCTTTGCCACTTGGGCGCCTTCGGCGCCGTCCTGGGACGCTACCTGCCAGTTCTTCTTTACAAAGATCGACTTGCCGTCCACGGTGTCCTCAGCCTCGACCTTGAGCCCGAGATCTTCCAGTTGATCCGTGGCTTTATCCAGGGTCAGGCCTATCACGCCTGGAACCGTGACAACCTCCGCAACCTCTGCAACAGCGGTTGCTGATTCTGTCGTTTGCCCTGCCGCTTGCTTGCCACCGCATCCAGTCAGCATGAGGCCGGCCAGCACAACTAATGTCAGAGTCTTTTTCATTTTTCCCCCTTGGAAATATTGAAACTGTTGAGTGATGAAATCGGTCTAGCGTTCGCAGGCAACGCCGTCGGAGTCGCGGTCCAGCGCCGGTCGATAGCCCGCTGACCCGGCGTACAGCGGTGCTGCACCGGCGGCTTTCGCCGCCGCGCAGTTGGCGTAGTAGGCGGCAGCCGGTGCCGCAGGAGCCGGGGCCGGGGCCGGGGCCGGGGCAACCGGTGCCTGAGCTACCGGAGGCGGGATAGGCGCCACAGGCGGGATAGGCGCCACAGGCGGGGCCGGAACTACCGGTGCTGGGGCAGGTGCCACCACGGGTGCAGGCTTAGGAGCCGGCGCCGGCGCCGCGACGACTGGCGCCTTCTCGTTTGTTGGTGCGAGCTGGGCGGAGCAGTCGGCCAGGATCCTGGCCATCGCGTCGTGTTCCGCCTGGGTGACCCACAGGCTGTACGTTGCCTTCACCGAAATCTGCCGGGCAACGTATTCGCACCGGAAGCCCTTATTGGGCGGCAGCCAGGTGGCCGCGTCGCCGTCGCCCTTTTTCATGTTGGTCGGGCCGTCTGTCGACTGGAGGTTCAGCGGGTCATTGGCGAAGGCTGTCCGCTGTTCCGTGGTCAGCTGCTGTGCCCCCTTCTGCCATGCGTCGCTGAGGGCAACGACATGGTCGATCTGGACGGCAAAGCTGGTCGCAGCCCCCCGCAGGAAGTTGATGCTAGTGCCCGTGTAGGGGTCCGCCAGCATGCCTGACTGCACTTTGCAGGGGACGCTGTTGGTGTATGTGATAGCCGTGAGGTCGCGTTTGAGGGTGTCATTACGGGTGTCGCAGCCGTTGCGGTCAGCGTCTGCCCACGCCTGTCCGAACAGCGCACGGTCATATCCCGTCTTGGGTGCCCGGCCTTTGACGGGAAGGGTGGCCAGCAGGTCGATCGCCTTTGTGGCGAAGGCAGGCTGCGTCTTCGGAGCCGTCACTTTGACGCCCTGCGCCAAGAGGTAAGGGCTGTCAGGATCCAGCGGTTCGCCCGTCTCGTGGGCGGTTGGAGTGGAAGACGGCGTCGGCGTCGCTGTTGCCGACGCGCTCGCTGCAGCGGAGGCTGGCGAGGAAGTGCTCTCCGATGAGGCAGCTTCCAGGTTCCCCGTGGCGGTCCGGGGCAACGCGACGGCACCGGCGATAAAGAGGGCAAAGGAGACAGCAAGGGCGATGGCCCCCGCCTTACGCTTGGCTGGGAGCCGCGCCCAGGAAGGGCGTCCGGTGGCCAGGACATAGAGGCCGGTGAGGGCGGCCGTGATGGACAGGAAGACCAGTGCGCCCCCAAATCCGCCGCTGAACGCCCCCGCGATCATGAACAGCGCAGTAACGCCCCCGACAATGAATGTGGAGGCTCGTGGCTTACGCGGTGGCTTCTGCCCCGGCCGCCCGGGCATCGGTGACCCCAGGCGGGTCTCATAGTTCGACATTCTTTCCCCAACTAAATAAAGGCCCGGCAAATAGCCGGGCCCTTTGCTTAAGCCGAAATGTAGCTAATGAGAAGCGTATTTCTCTCCGTGCCGGGAAAACGAAATCTGCGTTGATCATGCGTCAACGTTGAGCCAATCTTGAGGAACTGCCACGCACCTTGTGCGTGAGCCGCGCGCACCGGTGGACCTCGTCGTTCCCTCGTCGCTCGTTACGCACTTGGTCGCCTGAACCCTGGGGCAGCGCATGGTGTGCGGTCCCGCCGTCGTAGTCCCCCGCTGACCACCGGGCGGCCCAGCAGTTCCACCAGCTGCTGGCGGCGCTCCGCGACCACCCTGTTTTCCGTGGAAGTATTCACGTATGACTATCGACGGCGACACCGCCAAACTCCTAGCCTTCATTGACTCCCACGGCATCGACGCCTCGACTGAGGTTAGCCGTGGTTGGGCTTCCATCGGAGCGATCATTGTCGATGCCTCCTTGCAGCGACGCCAGAATTACGAGGCAACCGTGAAGCCGCGCGTTGACGCTCTCGTTGCCGCATGGCCGGATGCAAGAACCACGAGTGGGTTCCGGAAACGTCTCGCTACGGGAACCCTCTCGGAAGTCATCGATTGGCCATCGCCGGGCCGGCTCGCTCAGATAGACGACTTAACCTGTGTGTTTGAGGATCAGGGCATCGAAACTGTAGTGGAACTCCGAGCCAGGCTCGCTGACCCGGCTGAAAGGCCGGTTCTTCGTGATGCCCTCGCAGGCGTACGTCACGTGAGCCCGAAGACGCTGGATTACATCGACGTTCTCAGTGGACTCTCACCGCAGGTGACCACTGACGCACGGATACGAAGAGTGGCCGAGGCCGCCGGCATCGAGGACACCTCTTACGCCAACATGTCGGCCGTGATCCGCGCCGCTGCAGACTCACGAGGGTGGCGGGCTGAGGACCTGGACGCCGCACTATGGCACTTCGGTATTGAGAGCGCCCCGGCGTCCTCCGCCTAAGGAGTTCGGAACTCGTACCGCTGGGATAGTCTCGCTTGGGACCGGAACAAGCATCGACTCCAACTGTAAGAGCGGGGAATTCATTGGATCTACTGGGCGGCATGAGCCGCGACGAACTCCGCATCTTTTCTTGGGTTGCGGCCGCCGTCTTCGCGCTTGTGGCCGGCGTCTGGCGTCCGCGCCGGCTTCACTGGACCGCACTTGGTTCCGTCCTGCTCTTCGCGGCCCTCAACACGGGTGCCGGGATCTACGTCCTGAACCATTTCAGTGACTCGCGCTGGTCTACCGGGGAAGAAACTCCGCTGAGCGCCCCGTCGTTTTCCGGGACGCCAGTCGTGGGGCAGTTTCTGGGCCCCCTGGACTCCGCTCTGAACGGTGTGGTCGGCGGGGTGAACGAGTTCTTGGCATTCAAGCAGGCACTTCCCATAGCGCTGGACTTCCTTGCCGCTGCCGGCTGGGCCCTGCTGCTGTCGTTCCCGCTTGCCATTCTCGCCGCCGGAATCAGTTTCGCCGCGGCTAGGCGCCGAACCGCGGACTTCGAAAAATACCGTGCCACCGTTGACCTGCTCAAAGACGAGCTTGAGCAGGTCAAGCGGCAGATCTCGTCAGGGTAATCCGTCTCCACGGCGTGTTTGGTTGCCCTGACGCTATCCGCTAATGACCCCTGTCCGCGCCTTCCAGACCAGCCGGCCCCCGCGGAAATCCGATTCCCGGCCGCCCGGAACCGAGTACTCGTCTGTGACTGGATAGCCGAGCCGGCCTTTCTCCCAGCCCAGCGCCGCCCACCTGGCCCGGATCGCCCCGTGGACCTCGTGCGCGCCGCTCTTCGGCGACCAATAGATCGAAGCCCCACCCGAACCGGAGAAGTGGCCATACCGCCCCACCCGGTCCGCAGTGCCCATCTCGTCAGTCATCGGATAGCCGAGCGGGCCTTTCTCCCAGCCCAGCGCCGCCCACCTGGCCCGGATCCCGCCGTGGACCTCATGCGCGCCGGTCTTCGGCGACCAGTAGATCGAAGCCCCACCCGAACCGGAGAAATGGCTGTACTGTCCGGCCCCATCTGCAGTGCCGCCCACGTTGGTGGTTGGATAGCCGAGCGGGCCTTTCTCCCAGCCCAGTGCCACCCACTTGGCTCTGATCGCTCCGTGGACCTCGTGCGCGCCGGTCTTCGGCGACCAGTAGATCGAGGCCCCGCCCGAACCGGAGAAGTGGCTGTACTGTCCCGCCCCGTCCGCGGTGCCGCCCACGTCGGTGGTTGGATAGCCGAGCAGGCCCTTCTCCGAACCCAGCGACGCCCACAACGCCCGGATGGGACCGTGCACCTCATGCGCGCCGGTCTTCGCTGACCAGTAGATCGAAGCCCCGCCCGAACCGGAGAAGTGGCTGTACCGCCCCACCCCGTCCGGCGTGACCGTCACGTCGGTGGCCGGGAAGCCGAACATGCCCGTAACGCCGCCCGCGGCCTTGTAGCTGTTGTACATCGGAGCATGGACCTCATGTGCACCCGTCGCCGGTGACCAGCAGATCACACCGCTGACGAAGTCCTGGCACTTTCCGTCCGCAACGGCGTACTGTCCGGTGAGCGCGCGCCCGAGGGACGACGAGGGCCGGCCGGCCCCGATCTGTTGTGCCTTGACGGCGATGGGGTCGTCGGTGCCGTTGCCGGTGAGCATGACCTTCAGCGCGCCCTGGCCGTCATCCGCGGTGATCAGATAGAAGGTGTCCAGGGTGCCGGCCTGCCCCAGCGCCGTCGGTGTAAAGGTCACGCTCTGGAAAGCGGACTCACCCGGGGGAACGGTGAGGCCCTCGGAGATGGGCGCGGTGGTCGAAAAGACTCCCAGCGGCGCCTTCGCCTTGGTGATCGTCATCGGGACATTGCCGGTGTTGAGGATAGTGAAGTCCGCCGTGGCCGATGTTCCGACGGGGACGTCACCGAAGTCCAGCGAGGGCGGCATCTCCAGGTGCGCCGCGCCGGACACTGCGGTCGCGGTCAGCGGCACGGTCACGGCACCGCGGTCACTCGCGATGACCAGCGAGTCGGCCACCGGGTCCGCCGTCGTGGGGTTGAACGTCACAGACACCGGAACCGACGCGAGAGGTTGGATCTGCTGGCCCGCCACGGGAAGGGTGGCCGTATCGACGCCAAGCTCCGCGTTCGCCGGCAGGGTAACGCCGGTGATCTCGACGACGGTCGCACCGGTGTTGACGATGTTGACAGTTTGCCGGTTGCTGGTCAGGGTCGGCACGTTGGTGAACTGGAGCGCGGCCGGGGTGGCGCCCAGGCCGTCCCGCGTGCCGACGCCGTGGATGCCCAGGAGCACGGTCTCGCCGTCGGCCGTCTTGACGTTCAGCGTGCCGTCAGCCTGCCCGGGAGCCGTCGGCGAGAAGGTCAGCGGGACGGTCAGGCTCTCGCCGCTCTGCAGGGTCCCGGTCGGGCTGCCCGAAGCTCCGATCCCGAACGGCGCCCCTGTGGTGACGGAGCTGACCGTCACCGCCCGGGTGGCGGTGAGGGTGACATTGCCGGCCTGGGTGGCGCCCACTTCGGCCGTGCCGAGGTCGGTGTCCGTCGCGCCCACGGCTGCAGTTGTCGGGGCGCCGAAGCCATGCACGTGGCCGTCGCGGGTGCCGACGTACACGCGACCGTTGTCAGTGGCCACCGAGGAGAACTTTGAGGCTGTGCCTATCGGGGCGCTGAACACCTGCTGGATGGACCCGGTGCTGTCCGGGAGGGCGCGGTGGGCCCGCAGTTCCGCGTTGACCCCGGTGGCGCCGGTGGAGTAGACCGCCCAGACGAGGGCGGAGGACCCGTCCGTGCCGGAGGAGGTCACCGCTGGCGCACCGGAGGTGTACCCGAATGTGCCCGCGGACGTCCCGACGGAGGCGAGCCTGATCCCGCCGTCGCCGCTCGGCACAAGCTTGAACGCGCGCAGAAACCCCCGGCTCTCGATGGTGTAGAGATACCCGCCGTCGTCCGTCCCGAGAAACGCGGGCCGCCCCCACACCCCGTTGTACGGTCCGGCCGCGTCGAGGACTGCATCGGTTCCGGCTGGCCCCTGCGCCATGCCGCCCAGATTGTCCCGGTCCAGCAGGTAGACGTGCCCGTCCTTGCCCACCTGTACCAGCAGGTGCGGGTGCTCGGCGGTGCCATAGCCGTCGGGAATGGCAACCGGGGCCCCGGAACCCAGGTCGGCGTCGTTCTGGTCCAGCTTGAGGTTGCCGGCGGGGCTGAAGAAGTCGGTTGGGGTCAGGTTGCCGTCACTTCCAACCTGGACCCTGAGCACAGATTCCGCCAGGGTGCTGGGAGGCAAGTTGCCCGGGCCGGCCTTCGGGGAGATGCCGTTCCCGGTGGCGAACAGGATTTGACCGGGGCCGTCGGATACCAGCCCTCCGCCGGACTGCCAGATTCCGCCCTCCGCGTTGGCGTTGCCTGACTCCGTGGCCCACATCGTCGTCTGCCGTCCGCTGGTCGACACGCCTATGACGTAGCCGACGAAGGGGGTGTAGTCGCAGTGGCTGGCGAAGCCCGCGTAGACCACCCCGTTCATGAGCAGCAGCCCGGGCCGTTGCATGGCGGTCATCGCGTTGAAGGGGCGGGTCGGATCGTTGGTGGGGGCGCCGCTGATGAGGACAGGGAACCCGGGCCTCTCCGCACCGGTCACCTGGTCGAGGGAGTGCATGTACCAGTGCGGGAGCTGGGGGGTGGATCCGTCGTTCGTCTTCGCCAGCAGGAAGACGCTGTTTGTTTCCGGGTCGAAGACCGGAGTGGAGGTGATTCCAATGTTGGGCGCGAGGTCACCGCAGCTGACGGTCGACGCCGGCCAGGCCGGCCCGAGGGAACGCTGCCACTTCGTCTCCCCCGTGACGCCGTCCAGCCCGTAAACGGCGTTGTTTTCCGTCGCGGCAATCACCGTGCCGCCGATAACGAGCGGCTGGGCGTAGACCTGCCCGTCCACCGCCGTGGAGAACAGTTTGCCGAAGTTCGAGGACGCGACGGACGACGGCGAGAGCGTGCTCTCGGTGCTGTCCCACCCGGTGCGAAACGTGTCGCGGCCGATCGTGCCGACGTCCGCGGCGGCGACTTCGCTGACGGACAGGCCGGTGAATGCCAGGGCTGCCGACAAAAGCGCACTCCACGCCCGCCGGCGTTGCCGCTGCGAAGTTCGCCTGGAGGACACCCCTGCAGCCGGGGCGCGAGTCAACCCCCCAGTTTCGTGATGATCGCGCATGTTTGAGACCTGCTTCAGACCGTCGTTGGACTAGGCGCCGTGTCCGGTGCAGATGGGGAAAGCATCGGGCCCGGTGGTCCTGAGCGGGGCTCCCAAACCCTCAACGTCAGGACCACCCCACTGTCAGCGTCGCGCCCTAGGAAAAAGTGGGAGTCGACCCGCAAGTCACATCACTCCCACCCCAAATAGGGGGTTGATGCGTCACTGAGGAAGTGGGATGCCCCTGCCCTCAGGTGCAGTAGCGGCACAAGCAGCCGGCCCTGTACTCGTTGCCCCCGCACGGCGGCCTTGGCATACTGCACTCATGCCTAGCCTCCCCGCCACGTTCGTCCCGGACGTCTTCAGCCAGCCGCTCCGGGCCCAGTTCGAAGCGTTCCTTGACGAGCACCGTGCCGCGCTCAACGACTGTTTGGACGGCCTGACCGAGGAGCAGGCGCGGCGCTCCCTGGTGCCGTCACGGACCACCCTGCTCGGCCTGGTGAAGCACGCCACTTTCGTGGAAAAGGTCTGGTTCGACGAAGCCATCACGTGCCGTACCCGCGCCGAGATCGGCATCCCGGCCACGCCGGATGAGTCGTTCATCCTCGACGACGGCGATACCGTCGCCAGCGTCCAGCAAGCCCACCGGGAGGCGTGCGAGGCCTCGCGCCGCGCGGCGGCCTCCCTGGGGCTGGACGATCTGGTCCACGGCAACCGGAGGGGTCCGCTCCCGCTGCGTTGGGTGTACCTTCACATGCTGCGCGAACTCGCCCAGCACTGCGGGCACGCAGACATCCTGCGCGAGCAGATCCTCAACGGCTGACTATGCGCGGTTTAACGACGCCGGCGCCCGTCCCGGCGGGCGAGGGGCCGGCAGCGGCGAGCGCCGTCGTCGTTCTGTGATCGCTTGGTGCCGCTCAACCGGGACGTGGGTCGTCATGAAGAGCGAACTCTTGGGAGCGAAGCGTGACTGATGGGCAGCTCCGCGTGCATTCTCAGTTGGCTGGTTGGCAGAGTCGGTCGAGGGTCTCATTGAGGGTGGACTCGATCTGGCCGTTTAGGAGGACACGCTTGTTCTGGCTGGACGGGTCCTCGAACTCGGTGGGCATCGGTGGCGTGGTGACGGTCATTGCGGCCTGGTAGCGCCCGTCGCCGCTGCTGACTGCGACCGTTTGGTAATCCCAGAAGGAGCCCCGGCCTTCGTGCCGCGACTCGACCGAGCATCCGTCCGAGTGCTCCCACAGGCCCAGCCCGTACGGGGCGAAGCCGGGGCTAGTCTTCATCTCCCGCAGCGACGCCGCAGAGAGCGCCCGTCCCTGGAAGAGGCTGGCCATGAAGTGGTTCAGGTCTTCCACTGTCGACACGGCCCCCGATGCCGGAGAGCCGACCGCGAAGATGTTGTCTGTGGTGTCGACGCGTTCACCGCGGAGGGTAACGTAGCCGTGCAAAAGTCCGGTCTCGTCGAGGTCGAGACGGTCCAGACTGGTGTTCTTCAAGCCGAGCGGGTCAAAGACCTCCTCGCGCATGACTTCGACGAAGGGCTTGTGTCGCAGTGTCTGGATCAGGAGACCGAGAGCGAGGTAATTCGTGTTCGAGTACGCGAAGGACCCGACGCCGGCCGCGGTCCAAGGGAGGGTCCCGGCTAACTGAACGCCCCGCTCCATCGTCAGCGTACGGGAGCTAGCGGAACGGAAGTCGACATCGCGTGGCAGGGCATCGTTGACCTCGGGCATCCCGGATGTGTGGCTGAGCAGCTGCCTCACTGTGATCGGCCCCGGAGGATTGAGCGCGGACGTGAACCCCGGAATGACGTCATTGACGGGGTCGTCGAGGCCGATGAGGTGGTCGTCGACGAGCTTGAGCACCGCCACGGCTGTCATCGTTTTGGTGACGCTGGCGATCTGCACCCTGTCCATCGGCTGCGCCGGAGTCCTGGACTCGAGGTCGCGCACGCCGTATGCCTTGGACCACTCGCCCTCCGGCCACCGGATTTGCACGACGGCGGCCACCGCGCCTTGGTCCATGAACAGCTGGACCTGCTTCTCCAAGGGAGCCAGGGGATTCGGTGAGGTTGGTGGCGGTATGGTGTCGTCTGTGGTGTAGGTACAGCCAGAGACGGCGAGGATGACGGCGAAGGCCGCCCGCCTCCAGACGTGATTCTTCGTGCGCATTGCGGGCCATCCGCTCGGGACGAGATGACAGGTTCTTGGCCGCTTGCGACACCACGTCCGGCCAGACCTGCAACGGCGCCGTCGCCCCAGCACCTCAATGGTAAGGCGGACTCTCGTGATGGTGAAGCGGTGGCCCGGTAATCCAACGGTTAGCGACTGGCTCGGGTTTCCCGGGAGGAGTGATGCCCATCTAGAGCACAAATGCGGGGAGCGACGTTGTGGTTGAGGCTCCAACACCCTGCCGTCTCACCACCCTAGGGATTTGAGGCACATAGGTTATGAGACAAGCAACGTCCAAACAGGAGTAGGCATTGGCGGCCGGTAAGGCTGCGCCGGCTCCCTGCCGGCGTCGACTCCAACTCTTGAGGTGTCCCGATAGATGTCAGACGTCGGTTGGCCGTGGGGGCGCGCTTTAGTGTGCTCCTCGTTCGAGGTCGGCTAGTTCTGATTCAAGTTGCTGGGTCAGGTTCCGCAGGCGGCGGAGGTGCTCTTGGGAGACGCGTCCTGGCTGGCTGGTGACTTGCGCGTCGACGTCGAAAACGGTGTTGGGGCTGTGCCAGACGTTGAACCATTCGAGACCATGGCCGAGGGCGTCCCGGGTTACACCTTGGAGCAGGAGCAGTGGCTCCCGGGTGTTGATGTTCAGTTTCCGTGCCAGGTCAGGATCTGAGGACACCGCCTGTACCTGGCGGGGTCCACCGGCGGGGTGGTAACCGTGGTCGCGCATCAGGCTGAGGAGTGAGGCGTTTTCGAGCAATTCCACGGTGAAATGCGGGAAGAAGTCCCGCGGGACCCAGGTGCGCATGAAGGCAACGGGAAGATCGTCGAGGTAGCGGACCCGCTCAATTTTCCAGGTGTTGGTGGTGTTGAGGGCCTCGATGCCTGCCTGGGGCGGCTCGGAAGGTTCTACGCTGAGGACATGGGTGCGCAGGCGCTGGCCGTGCGCGGCCGCCTGTTCATCCAGACCGCCCGCGCGCTGAACGTGCCGGCGAAGGACAGGTGTCGCAGCCACCACGCTGCCGCGGCCCCGCTGGCGCCGGATCAAGCCGAGGTCGGCAAGCCCTGACAGCGCCTGACGCACGACGCTGCGGGAGACCCCGAACTGCCTTTGCAGTTCTTCTTCAGTGGGCAGGGAGGAGCCCGGGGACAGTGCAAGGTCCACGATCTGCCGGTGCAGGATGTCCCGAATTTGTGCATGGAGCGGGCCTCCGGCTTCCCGGTTCAAACCACCGCTGCGTCCCGCCGGCTCCGACGCTGTTTCTGCTGGTTCCAAACTCACGCTAACTCCTTTGCCGCTGTGCAAATCTTAGCCCTCCCGCTGCCTCCTAGCGGGCTGCAGTGTTATCAGCCGGGCTTGACGTGACCTACGCCACCCATTATTGTACGTATCAAAGGTACGTACAACTTCGGCCAAGGGATCACAGAAGATGCCGCGGACCCGAAGTGCGAGTCACCTGCTTAAGCCCGCATCGGCGCGTGAGCGAAGTGAAAGTACCTGCAGGTGACAGTCGGATACGTGAGTTTCAAAACCCCCTCGAATTGGAGAGTCCATGCGCGACCCGCGCTCGGTGCGTTGCACCTACTATCTAGAGTCCGAGATTGACCCCGGGAAGGCCGCCGCCATCATGGCGGGCGAGCAGTCCAGCGGCACCTTCCTGCCGGTCCCGGGCGAATCGGCCCGGATCCGGGAACGGCACGCCGCCCGGATATCCGATGTGCAGGAGCTTGGCTTTTGCCGCCCTTCCCTGCCGTCACGTGCAAACCCGGAAAAAGTCCGCGCTGCCTTGGTAACCGTCGACTTCCCGATGGAGAACGTCGGAACCGACCTGGCGACCTTGCAGACCGCCATTGCAGGCAACCTCTTCGAACTGGGCGACCTGTATGCCTGCCGGCTCCAAAACATTGAGCTGCCAGAGGACTTCGTCGCCGCCCATCCCGGCCCGGCCTTCGGGATTGAGGGGACGCGCAAGCTCATCAGCGACGTTCAGGGCGTGATGGTCGGCACTATCGTCAAGCCCAACGTCGGGCTCTCGGAAGACGAGTTCCGACTGGTGGTCCGGGATCTGGCGATGGCGTCCATTGACCTGATCAAGGACGACGAGCTGATGACTGATCCGGCGTACCTGCCGCTGGAACGCCGGGTCGCGGTCGCTACCGAGGAAATCCGCGCCGCCGAGCAGGTTACCGGCCACTCCACCATGTATGCCTTCAACATCACCGGTGACCTCGCCGGACTGCGGAAGCGCCACGACCTGGTTGTTGAAGCCGGGGGTCGCTGCGTGATGCTGAACATCCCGGTCATGGGTCTGCCCGCCCTGGCCCTGCTGCGCAGCTTCGCGGAGGTCCCCATTCACGGCCACCGTGCCGGCCTCGCCGCCTCCATGCGGTCCAAGGCCCTGGGCATGGATTACCGGGTCTGGCAGCAGATGGCCCGCCTCGCCGGCGCCGATCACCTACATGCCAGCGGTCTTGGCAGTAAGTTCTACGAACTGGACGAAGAGGTCGCGGCCAACATCCGGAGCCTGCTCGACCCCCTCGGACAGACCATTTCACCGCTGCCTGTGTTGTCCTCAGGGCAGAACGTGACCACTCCCGGTCCCACGTTTGACGCGGTGGGGTCCACGGACCTGATGATGCTGGCCGGCGGCGGTGTCGCGGCCCACCCGGACGGCCCGGGTGCCGGAGTGCGGAGCCTGCGCCAGGCGTGGGAAGCGGCCGTGAACGGGGTGCCGTTGCAGTCGGCGGCCGACAAACTCGCCTCAACGGGGGACGATGCTCTCCTGCACGCCGTTCAGACTTTTGGGAAGGGTGCCTGACATGCCAGCTTTTGGTTTCGTCGCCGACGACCTCACCGGAGCCGCCGATGTCCTGGCCCAGTCCCACCGCTACGGCCTGGAAGCTGCGCTGGTCATCGGGGACGCGCCGCTGCCTACGGACACCGACGTCGTCGGGTTCGCAGGTCCGGCACGGTCCCTGTCCGGAACAGCATTCGACACCCTGGTGTCCCGTGACCTTGCCGGGATTGCGGCCCTGAATCTGGACGTGCTGCTGTACAAGGTTTGCTCCACGTTCGACAGCTCCGTCACTGTCGGGAGCATTGGCCGCGGGATTCAGCTGCTCCATGAGCAGTTCCCCCTGCACGGCCCCATTCCCGTGGTGCCGGCGCAGCCGGGCTTCGGTCGTTATACAGCCTTCAGCAACCACTACGCGACCTACGCCGGCAAGATTTACCGGCTGGACCGCCATCCGGTGATGTCGCGGCACCCTTCCACGCCCATGTCCGAGGCGGACCTCCGCGAGGTCCTGGCCGAACAGCTCGGCGGCGGCCAGGTGCCCGGGGCGATCCACCTGCCCGCCTATGACGACGGCACCTTCAAGGATGCCTGGGCGGACCGGCGGCGGGAACGCGGGGCGCAGGCCTTTGTGGTCGACGCCGTGGACGAACACCAGATGGACGCCATCGCAGAAGCCCTCACCCGGGAGGAACACGGCCACGGTCCCTCGATCGTGGTGGGATCCGGCGGCATCATGGCAGCCTTGGCACGGTCCATCTCGGACCAGGCTCCGCGCACACCCGGACCGCAACGCCCGACCGGACCGGTGCTGGCCGTGAGCGCTTCGGCGTCCAGCACCACGGCGGAACAGATTAACGACGCTGTCTCCAATGGCTGGGAGGACGTTCCGGTGCCTGCCGAGCTGCTGCAGCGCGATGGCTCCACGCTCGTGGCCGCCCTCGATGAACGGGTCTCGGCTGCCCTCCGGGCAGGGAGGAACGTTGTCGTTCACACCACCCGAGGCGCGGCGGACCCCCGCTACGGATCGACGCCGGTGGACGCCGGCTACGTGGGCACACTGATCGGCGGCATCGCCGCCAGGATGGCTGATGCCGGGCTCACCCGTGACATCGCCGTCTGCGGCGGTGACACCTCCAGCCATGCACTGATCGCCATGGGCGTACGCCAGCTGCGCGTTTCCGACCAGTTCGTCACGGCCGGTCCGATCCTGCAGGCCAGCGGAGCCTCCGCTGTCGGCGGGTGCAGGCTCCTGCTCAAGGGCGGACAAGTCGGCCCGCCCGACATCCTGCGCCGCTTCGCCGGCCAACTCCCCGGCTGATCCCCCCAACACAATTCCTCCACGCGTCACCAGAACCAATGAAAGGCGGCCCCCATGCGGGCAGTAGTTAAGAATGCAGCAGAGCGAGGCGTCACCTACGTCACCGACGCCGGCGACCCCAAGGCAACAGAAGGCACAGTCGTCATCGAAGTAGGAGCCGCGTCCCTGTGCGGCACCGACCGCGAACTCTATGAATGGACCCCCTCTGCCCAGGCGTTCAACCTCAACCTTCCGGTCATCCTCGGGCATGAAGGCGCAGGAACCATCGTCGAGGTCGGACCCGGTGTCACCGGACTGCAGGTTGGCGACCAGGTTGCCCTCGAAAGCCACCTGACCTGCGGCCAGTGCTTCCCCTGCCGCACCGGCGACGCCCACACCTGCGAACGCACCGGCATCCTCGGCATGCACATCGACGGTGTCTTCGCCGAATACGCCGCCGTGCCGCAGGACATCTGCGTCAAGCTCCCCACCGGCCTGTCGCTCGAGTCCGGAGCCTTGCTCGAGGCAGCCGGTGTGGCTGTGCATGCCATCCAGCGTGCCAACTACTCCGTCGCTGGCCGGGCGGTGCTTGTCAGCGGCGCGGGTCCGGTCGGTCTCGTCGTGGTGAACCTGGCGCTGCTCATGGGCGCCAGCCATGTCATTGCCGTCGACCCCAACCCCTACCGGAGGGCCCAAGCCGAAAAGCTCGGTGCGACAGCCCTGCACCCCAATGACGGCATCGTCGAACGCTCCCGCGAGCTGACCGGCCGCCGCGGCGGCTTCGACGTCGCCTTCGAATGCTCCGGGGCCCCCGGCACTCTGACAACCCTCTTCGAAGCCGTCCGCCGCGAAGCCACCGTCATCACCGTCGGCCACCCCAGCCGCCCCGCCGAAGTCGACATCGCCGCCTATATCAACAAAAAAGGCATCACCCTTCGCGGGATCTTCGGACGCCGGCTCTGGGAAACCTGGGAACAAAGCCTGCAGCTGCTGGACTCCGGAAAGCTGGAGCTGGACTGGCTCATCACCCACCGCAAGAAGCTCAGCGAAATCGACGAAGCCGTCGAACTGCTCACCGGCGACGCCTGCAAAGTCCTGCTCATCCCGGGCCTCGGCTAAACACACCCCCCCCACCCGCGAATCTGCCCCGCAGAACGCGCCAACCAAAGCCCCCAGCTATTCACAGGAGAAATCAATGTCGATTCCCATCAAGAAAGCCCTGGAAAAAGTACCCGGCGGCATGATGCTGGTGCCCCTTGGCATCGGCGCCGTCATCCACACCCTGGCACCTGACGCCGGAAAGTTCTTCGGATCCTTCACCGGGGCCTTCTTCACCGGCCTTCCGCCCCTCCTGGCCGTGTTCTTCGTCTGCCTCGGCGCGACACTCGAAGTCAAATCAACGCCCTACATCCTCAAAAAGGGCGGCGTGCTCCTCGGCTCAAAAATCCTCTTCGCCATCCTCATCGGCGTCATCACCGGACGCTTCCTCGGCGAAGCGCCCATCGACTCCGGAATCCTTGCCGGCCTGTCAACCCTCGCACTCGTCGCCGCCCTGAACGACACCAACGGCGGGCTCTACATCTCCCTGATGGGACAGTTCGGCCGCAAACGCGATGCCGGAGCCTACTCCATCCTCTCGCTCGAGTCCGGCCCCTTCCTGACCATGGTCACCCTCGGCATCGCCGGCCTCGCTGCCTTCCCCTGGCAGGCACTCGTCGGCGCGATCCTCCCGCTGGCGCTGGGCATGCTCCTGGGAAACCTGGACAAGAACATGCGGCATCTCCTGGCCCCGCTGGTACCGGCAATGGTGCCGTTCCTGGGCCTGGCCCTCGGCCTGACCATCAACCTCAACGCCGTCGTCGAAGCAGGACTGCTCGGCATCGCCCTTGGCCTGTTCGTGGTCTTCGCCGGCGGTGCAGTGCTGCTGCTCGCCGACAAACTCACCGGCGGCGACGGCGTAGCAGGTCTCGCCGCAGCAACCACAGCCGGCAACGCGGCCCTCGTCCCCGCCATCATCGCCACGGCCAACCCCGTCTACGCGCCAGCCGCGGAACACGCCACCGTCCTCGTGGCGGCCTCGGTCGTCGTCTCCGCAGTGCTCTGCCCCATCGTCACCTCAGCATGGGCCCGCCGGGTGCAGAAAAAGGAGGGCCTAGCGGACACAGAAGACAATTTCGCCGAGCAGGAGGCGCTAGCCCCCAAGCATGCAAGTAGTACCCCAGAACTGACCTAGCAGTGCTAAAGGAAAAAGGGCGGGGCGTGCACACGGGTGCCCGCCCCGCCCATCCTTATATACCCGGACCTGGTGGACGGAAACGCCGAATCCACCGGAAGGAACACCATGAATGCAGCCACCCAGCTAGTGGACGTCCCGTTCCCCGTACCCCAAACCCGCCTGCTCAGTTACCACAACTGGATCCACCTGAACCCGGGCGACAGAGTGATCGTCAAACGAACCGGATGCGCATCCGAACACGGCGCCGTCGATGCGCCGTTGCCCCACCGTCGTAGCTTACGGAAGGCCCACTATCGGGGTTCGAGCGAGACTAATAGCTCAAGTTAGAGATGGACCTTTTCTCCCCCATGGCCGGACCTCTATTCCTGGCCGAGAATGGACGGGAGTCGGTCCTCCCTAGGCTGAAGCTCTTTTGCAAAGCAGATCGACGACGGGATGGCGTGCTCGTAGGGAGGATAAGTGGGTATCTGCCTGTATCCAAGTTTTCGATAAAACGCTTCAGCTTCCGGCTGCTTACCCCCGGTTTGCAGGATAACCCGGCGGGCGCCGGCACTGGCGGCAATCCTCTCGAGTTCCGCCATGAGTACGGTCGCAGCGCCCATACCTCGGGCTGCAGGGTCTGTAATGACCCGCTTGACCTCCCATTCCCCATTCAACCGGCGGAGAGCGCCGTGCCCTATGGCTTCACCTACGGTATTAAGTACCAGGACGTTGGCGATGAAATCTTGCGGTGGTACGGAGAGCGCTTTCTGCGCTGCTTCGGAAAGATGAGGTTCTTCTTCGGTAGCGTATCGGGCGAGAAGCTCGTCTGTTAACAGATCCCGCAGACGGGCTGCTCTGGGGTCTTCAAAGTCAACTATCTCCAGTGTGACTACTGCCGGATTGGCGGACATTTATCTCCTCTTGATGTATGTCTTATTGAAATTCCTTGGTTCGTGCGGCCGCTACTGCGGACGACCGCGGGATGTCCCATCCTCGCCCTTCCGGTTTGTCGTTACTGGTCGACCGGGATGGCGTCGGCCGTTGACACCAGCGGTCCCAGCATCAGACTGCCCACTCTGAATTCCTCGCCGCATTCGGCGCAGGTCAGCACCGGATTCAGGTCGGCCCCGCAACTGTGCCGGTAAGAGGCGCGGGGTGTCTCGTCGCGCATCCAGGTACTGCTCCACGCCGCGAGTGAGATGAGGATGGGAGCAACTTCGGCCCCGGAAGTTGTGAGGTGGTACTCATGGCGCGGGGGGCGCTCGGAATATTGGACGCGCTCAATAACGCCATGGTTTTCCAGTGTCCGCAGCCGGTTTGTCAGGATGTCGCGGGACGCGCCTGTATTTCGGGCTATCTGATCGAAACGATGAACGCCCAGGGACATCTCCCGAAGCGCCAGCAACGCCCACCGCTCCCCCAGTACCTCGAGCCCTGCTGCGATGAAACACGCCCTGGGCGCATCCCTGGCCGTATCGGTTGGTGTCATGACTTACCTGCTTTCAGTGCTTTCTGTAAGTATACAAGTGAGTTGGAAAATCAAACCAACTTCGCTAACCTTACTTTCGAAGGCAGCGGCAACCGCGTCGCCGCCCTGTCTGAGATCGGGAGAATCCATGCCACAGCTGTCTGGCGCCGTCGTCCTTGTCACCGGCGCGAACGGGGGGCTGGGCCGCCACTTCGTGGAACAGGCCCTCGCCCGCGGCGCTGCGAAGGTCTACGCGTCGGCACGGCATCCCCAGGAATGGAACGATTCCCGCGTCATCCCTCTCGCTCTCGATGTCACCGACCCTGCCTCAATCCGGGCCGCCGTGGCGCAGGCTCCGGACGTCACGGTCCTGATTAACAACGCCGGCATCTTCGTGGAATCGGACACACTCCTGGCACTGCCTGACGAGGAATTCCGAAACGTGATGGAGACCAATTTCTTCGGGCCGGTCGCCCTTACCAAGGCATTCGCGCCGGTGCTCGCGGCCAGCGGGACGTCAGTGGTCCTCAACATCCACTCGGCGCTCAGCTGGATCGCGCTCACCGGCGCCTACAGCGCGTCAAAGGCGGCGCTGTGGTCCGCGACCAACTCCTTCCGGGTGGAACTGGCTCCCCAAGGCACGCACGTCACGGGCGTGCACGTCGGCTACATCGATACGGCCATGGCGAAGGGAGTCGATGCCCCAAAAACTTCTCCCGAGGAAGTCGTGCGGAAGTCGTTCGATGCGCTCGAGCAGGGAGATTACGAGGTCATCGTGGATGACATCACTGCCGGCGTGAAGCTTGGCCTCTCTGGTGCGATCTCCGATCTTTACCCGGCGCTGGCAGCCAGCGCCCCGGCATGACCCGACAAAGCCTGAAGACCTCCTAAGAACTCAGAGAGATAC
Organism: Burkholderia sp. RS01; assembly: GCF_039748055.1. Taxonomy (NCBI): domain Bacteria; kingdom Pseudomonadati; phylum Pseudomonadota; class Betaproteobacteria; order Burkholderiales; family Burkholderiaceae; genus Burkholderia; species Burkholderia sp. RS01. The sequence continues at coordinate 22,746 of NZ_JBDLAK010000009.1, read as the reverse complement.
ATTCATGACAAGCAACACCTCCGCAGAGCGCTCGGAGACCTTCACCTGGATGGACCCGGCAATCGCGCTCGAGCAGCTGCCACGGCTGTCGGGTCTGGACTACTTTTCCGGCCTCCGCGAGGGCAGCATAGCGCCGCCGCCGATCGCGTCCCTGATGAAGTTCGATCTCGTCGAAGCTAAACATGGGCACGTCGAATTCGAGTGCCGTCCAAGTGAAGCCCACTACAACCCCCTTGGAATGGTGCACGGCGGCCTGGCCTGCACTCTCCTTGACACGGCCCTCGGCTGCGCAGCACACACCACCTTGGCAGCAGGTCTCGGCTACACCTCCATCGACCTGGCGGTGAAGTACCTGCGGCCCGTCACGCTTCGGCAGGGCGCCCTTCGCGCAGAGGGGTCAGTGGTGAAAGCTGGTTCGCGGCTGATTTTCACCGAGGGCCGCCTCTGCACCACCGAGGGTGAACTCCTCGCCACCGCCACAAGCACACTCCTCGTCTTTCCCCACCAACCGGAGGCGCTGACACCATGACACCTAGTGCCGCCACTGTTGCCCCGGCACCTGCAGCTCACGAACCTGCTGAGCCTTTGAACGCCGAGCCAGGGATGCATGAGTTGAGCCGGTTCGGCGTACCGCTGGGGCTTGCCGGTCTGGGCGGCGGCTGGTCCGCTGCCAGGGGGGCTCTCGGATCCCCGGTGTGGCCGGAGGAAATTCTCTACGGAACAGCCACCGCCCTGTGGCTGGTCCTGACCGTCACGTACGTGTTCCGGGGCCTTCGGCGGAAAGGAACATTCCGTTCTGACCTCAAGCACGAGGTGGCAGGGCCTTTCGCATCCTTTATTCCACTCATCGGGATCCTGCTTTCCTCCCACTACAGCCAGTACCTGCCGCCCTGGGGTGCCTGGCTGTGTGGGGCGTTCATCGCCGCCCTGGCCATCGTCGCCGCACAACTTCTCGCACACTGGGTCACCGGCGGGGTATCGATGCAGTCCATCCATCCCGGCTACCTGCTGCCTGTCGTTGCCGGGTCCTTCGTTGCGAGCATCGGATTCTCAAGCCTCCACGTCCATGATGCGGCCATGGCTGCGTTTGGCGTCGGCGTGTTCTTTTGGCTTGTCGTGGGCACCGTCGTCACCGTCCGGCTCATGACCGGAGGCGCGCTGGCACCAGCAGCCAAGACCGGACTGTCCGCATACCTGGCTGCGCCTGCAACGGCCAACATCGCTTGGATGGTCTCACACCCCGGTCCAATGGGGGCCGCGCAGCTTGGGCTCACCGGCGTGCTGGCAATCATGGCGCTACTGCAGGTCATGCTCCTCCCCGAATATCGCAAGCTGCCCTTCTCACCAGCGTTCTGGGTGTTTACCTTTCCCGTGGGCGCAACCACCAACTACGCCATCCGCTGGCTTGCCACCACTAGCCTCCCCGGCTGGGAAATTTACGCTTGGACGATACTCGGGCTCGCAACAGCCTTCACCCTCGCCATTGCCGCCCGTACTGCGACAACGGGAAGTGCCCGCGCATAGCGAGACGAGATGGATGCAGTCCTCAGCCTGAAAACCAGCTCCTCGATGGTGGGGGCGCTCCGGATGGAACAGCACTGCGGCCGCCTCGAACACGCCCTGGTCATGACCGATCACACCGCGGCGGTCCAGGCCGGGGAACTCGTCCGCCAGCACCAGCAGCAGCTGGAGAAAGCCCTGGGCGGTCACACCGCCCGCCGCGGTGCATGAGATCCTCTTCACAGAACCGAACCGGGTGCCCTGCCCTTGCCGCATGAAAGAGGTAAGAATGGAATGGACCACCGGGCCCGACAGAAAGCCGCCCACCTTGCGTAGAAGCCGGAGCACCTCCGACACCGGGCGGACGCCCGCGTCCGGGCGCGTCGCCGCGGTCCTGGCGGCGGCTGCAATACTGGTCTTCGCCCCCGGCATCGCCCAAGCCGCTTTCAATGGGTCCGATAGTGCTTCACTCCCCATCTCCTCCGCCCTGATCCCGGCATCCACCGCAACCGTCACCGTGAGCTGCTCAGGTGTGAACCTCAGCATCAACCTCACGGCCTGGGCAATCGCGGATCCGCGCTTCACCGGAGTGGTCACCGTAACCAGCGGCGGACACACCTCTTCAGAGCCACCAGCACCCAAGGCAACACCTCACACTACGCCCTGAAAGTCACGCCCAACACCGGCACCATTTACGCCTGGACCGTCCAAAACCGTTACACGGTCCCCGGCACCAGCAACATCTGGACCGGCGGAACCAAAACCGGCCAGGTCACCTGCTAAGTGCCCGCAGCTACACTTTCAGTACCAGATGATGCACGGCCGCCCCGACAATGAGGACAACGATAGAGGCAACCAGGTTGGTAACCACCTGGACGGCGAGGCGGCTGGTCATGATCATCCAGGTCGGTGCCGGGGCGACGCGGAGTCGGTGCAGCACCCCAACCTCGAGGTCATGCGCCAGCGCCGGATAATGGGCGCCGCACGGCGACCCCTTAGCGACACTTTTTCACAAGCCACCCGCTCATGACGATCCAACGACGACTCGCCCGCTCTGGTTTCACCCTGACCCGCGATTACCCAGCACCTATGGAGCGCGTTTGGAACGCGTTCGCTGACGAGAAGCAGAAGCTGTGCTGGTGGGGCGGCGGCAACAGCATAGAGGCCCGCGACTGGGCCTTCGACTTCCGCGTCGGCGGACGGGACATAGCTGAGGGCAAATTTCACAACGGTCCAGTCTCTCCGTACGAGGCCACATACACCGACATTGTCGAGCACAACCGCATCGTCACGACGTACGACATGTGGCTCGACGGGATCCACACGTCGACGTCAGTGACGTCGTTGGACTTCGACCCGATCGACGAGGGCACCCGATTCACCCACGTCGAGCACGGTGTCTTCTTCGACCAGTTCTGGGCTGACAGCGACGTCCGTGAGAAGGGTACCCTGGGCCTGCTCGAGGCTCTAGGCAACTACCTCGCGGTGGGCACCTAGCGACCTCAGCGACCGCTCACGCTCTACAAAAACGAAAACCGACGGGCCGGGCATGTTGGCCGCTTGACCGGGGTTTTGCATGCCGCTTTCTGCAGTTGGCTTCCGACAGTCTCGTATTGCGCTGCTTGCCTAAGCCGTGCGGTTGAGCCCGTTTAGGAGTTTTAGGGATCCTCGTTATTGGCGATCTCTTCAACCCGGTCAGTGCCAATTGGAGATCTTGAGGTCGTACGGCTCGGGTGCGCCGGTTCCCGTCTCGACGAGTTGCTTTAGGCTCACCAGGAACGTCGCCCACTTTGTGCTGCAGTGGTACATGAACTCGACGGGCTCCCTCCAACCCTTGTGGGCGAACAGGACGATCGCGTAGTCGCCTTCCTGTTTGAGGTCCCACCGCACCGTCGTGCCGATCCATTCGGCGGGCCCGTCGGTAACTTCCCAGAGCACGCTCCGGGAAGGGTTCACTTCGAGCACCTTCATGCTGAAACCGCCGGGCTCGAACCGGAACTCCAGGGTCCCTCCGACCTCGGCCCGGCCCTTGGTGTCAGTCGCCCACCAGCCCGACAGGCCTTCGAGTGTGGTCAGGGCCGCGTACACCTCATCTACTGACGCCGACTTCATCCCGACTCTATGGAGTATGTCCACCATGTTGATTCCTCGTCTCGTATATTGCTTGCTTTGGGAACTGTTTACTTTTCCTGGCGGCGCTGAAGCGCTTCGGCGATTCCCTTGATCCGCCGCAGGCGGGCGTCCCAGGTCGACCCGACGTTTGCTAACTGGGCGGCCGCGCGGGCGAGTTGGGCTTCGTCGACCTGGTAGCGCTTCTCGCGCCCGGAAGGGGTGACATGAACCAGGCCGACGCGGTCCAGGATCACCAAGTGCTTCGAGACGGCCTGACGCGTCACCGGCAAGCGCTCACTGAGAGTAGTGGGTGTGCCGGCGCCCTCGGCGAGCAAGAGGTCGAGCATCCGGCGTCGGGTGGGGTCCCCGATCGCTGACCAAAGGTCGTCGTCGACTGCGATGCTCATGGCGTCGACACCAACCTGTTGATGTAGTTGCCGAGGCTGGGCACGAAGATGTCCCAACCCCGAACATGGTCGGCGTATGCCGCTTCGAGGACCGCGATCTCCCATCCCTTCTCTCGGAAGCCGGTCTCTTTCAGTTGGACCACTGTGCCCGTGCCGGACGGCACGAGCTCGAAGGTGACCAGCAACGAGTTCGTAGGGGTGGCCACGGCTGCATCATCGTAGACCCACCGGAACGAGAACAAGCGGGGCGGTTCCGCTTCGACAACAGTGAGCGGCTGGATATGCGGCTCTGGTGTATCCCTGCCCCATGCGATCTCGGCGACCGCGCCCGGGGTCGCCGAGATATCGGTCTCCGCGCCGTTCCACCACTCCCTGATGTGCTCTGGACTGCTGATTACCTCGAAGACGATCTCTGGGGACGCGTCGACGTAGATCTCTCGCTCGATGCTTCCAAATTCCATGAGCTTCCCGCTTTCTGCAACGTTTGGTTGCAGATCAATGTATCTCAGGCCGATTCGTTGCGCAACCATTAGTTGCTTGTATTTTTCTAAGCCCTGGCCACTGTTACACCGACCCATCCGAGAGCCGACCGAGTAAGGAACAGGCGGCCTCCCAGAAAAAGGGTGCCCGTATGCCGGTCCTCCAAGGGCCGTCGCCAAACCTCAACAAAGGTTCGTCAGGATTCCCACCGTTCGGCAGTTCTTGGATTCCGGCATGACCCCCCGGCCCAAAACTGCCCGGCGAAGGTGCCCTAAACGCTACACACCAGGTTGTCTCAAAACCCTTGTGTTTAGAGGCGCGGTGGTATCAAGACACTGAGTCAGCCCTGTAGGTAAGGATCTTCAGCGCATCGACCATCTTCTGGATTGAATCGTTTGATAAGTCGGAAAGCGGTACATTCGGTTTTCGGCTGGCGAATCTGCTGGACCGGAGGTTCAGTGCGACATCCCGAAGGGCAGGGATGTCTTCGAGTTGCGTGAGGAACTGGTCCAGCACGGGGGAGTCAGGTACTCCTTCGTCCGACATCTTCGACATCCGGGTGAAGTTGAATTCCACTGATGATCCCTGTCCACTGAAGTAGAAGATGGAAACTGTTCCAAGCTGGGTGTTGCTGGGGCCAAAAATCGGCAGGCTTCCAGCGGGGTTCACCGTCTTGGAACCGAGGAACGACAATCCGGCCGAGCGTGCCGTCGCCAAGAATAGCTCGAACCGGTCGACGTTCCCACTGTCATACTCCTGCAGCCATGAACGGATGCTGTCTACATCCCAGGCAGTAAGGTCACGTTTAACCGGAACAGACTTGGCTTCTGCCAGTTCCTGCCCATAGACATGCGGCATCAGGATCTCGACCTCCCCTTGCTTGAGTCGAGAATATTCGACAGCAATGACCGATGTTGCAGGCCCCGCCATGACATTGGGGTATTCGATCATTCTCTTTAACGGCGGGTTAATGCGGTCAACGGCGAGAACGATCCTGAACCTGCCCTCCGCCAGGTTCATCGCGAAGGAATCTCTCAGAGAAAATCCTTCCGCTGCATCATCGGGGTCCAGCGGGCGGGATGTGCGAGTACGCCATTGCGTAGCGAACTCGTCGACATCCATTTTCCAGAGACGAGATGCGTAGTCGAACATCTGTCCCACGACCTCGCGCCTTATTTGCGGGTTAGAGGCCAATTTGCACTCCACCAACGTCAACTCCCCCGTCCAGTCCACGACGACAATATCGGCAGGACCAGCCTCCGACTGGAACTCACGACAGGTCCTGGCAGCTGCGCTAACTCCGGGAATGAGCTCCGGGTGTGATGCCAAGATCCCCTGCAGCTCAGACTCCAACGCGTAGCCGGCATCGGCTGGCTCCAGCCAAGACCCGTCGCCCTGCCGAATGAGTAACCCAGCCATGTCTACCGACCCTTCCATGCGGTCCCCATGGCCCCCCGAGCATTTACCAATCCAAACATCACGCCTCTAAACGGCAACCATCGCAATCTAACTCTGCTCGGTCAAGATCTCGTCAAGGCAGGAGACGTGTGGACTTCGGCGCTTTTTGGCGGTGTTTTGTTGGCGCTCTTTGTCGTTAGTTGCCGATGACGAGGCTGCTGGCGGCTGCTTCGATGACGTCGTCGGTGATGGTTTCGAGTTGGTTGATCTTCAGTACACGGGTGATCTGGGGGAAGAGCCGTTCGAGGAGCCGGAAGTTCCCGCGGGTGATCCGTTCGATCGCGGCGATTGCCTGGGCGTCAGTGAAGTCGTCCGGGTCGAGTGATCGGCCGAGCCGTTTCCAGTGCCGATCGAGGACGAACAAGAGCTCGTCGCGACCGAGTGCCCTGTAGCGGTGGGAAAAGCCGAGACGGCTGTAGAGCTGAGGGTAGTGGCGGAATCGTTGGTCGATGCCGGGCATGCCGATGAGGATGATCCCGAGATGGGTGCGGTCGTGGTTGTCGCGGAGGAGTTCCAGTGCGGTTGGGGTGAGGCGTTCCGCTTCGTCGATGATGAGCAGTTCGACCAGTTTGGTGATGCCGTTCATGATGCGAGGGGTTGTTGTGTCGTTTCGGTGGAGGTGGCCATCGATGCAGGAGGCGATCCGGACCTGTGAGCGGTGGATTTCTGCCATGAGTTCTCTGGGGCGGCAGAGTGCTTCGGGGGTGTAGAAGACGGCGCGGGATCTGTTTGCGAGTGAGAAGTGCTTGGCATCTTCCTCTGCGTCGCGGGACCGCCACTCTGTTATGTAGGGTTCCAGGGCATCCCAGTTTGCGTAGCGCCGGGCGGAGTAGGTTTTGCCGACGCCGGCGTCGCCGTGGCAGATGCCGATGGTGTGCTCTTTTCGCACGGCGTTGGCGAACTCGGTGAAACGCCGGTGTTCTTTGGTCACGATGAATGGCTGGTCCATCATTCGTCCTCTTCGTAGGTGCGAAGCCGCGGCCGGCGGCGCGGTGGTTCAGGGGTTCGGGGTTGTTCGCGGACGGCAATGATCGGGATGCGGTCGTTGATGGTGCGGCGCAGTTCGCGCCGGCGTGCGCGGCGTGCGGCTTCGACGTCCCGCAGACTTAGCCGGAGATTCGGGTGGTCCTCGTCGATGGCGGTGCAGATGAAGGTGGCGTGGTCGTAGACGCGGATCTCGGAGATGTCGCGGGGGTCGTAGCGGATGGTGATGGTGCGCCCGACGAATGGTGCCAGGGTGGGCGAGAGGTAGCGCTGGCCTTGGAAGCCGTCGCGTTGCACGACGCGGTTCTTCGGGACGGTGAGGAGGAGACCGTCGAGTTCTTCGAGGGTGTCGGGCATGCGTGGAAGCCAGCCGTCAGCGACCCAGGCGTCGCGGGGTGATGTGCCGAGTTCGCTGTGTGTCCGGTCGTTGTACGTGGTGATGAATGCCCCGATCTCGCCGTCGAGTGCGGGCAGGTCGAGTGCGGGCTGCGGTGTGCGGGTTCCGGGTCCCAGGCGTCCTGGCAGCGCGGCGAGCACTTCGGTGTTGATCGTTCCGAAGAAACGCTCGATCTTGCCGCGGCCTTGAGGCCGGCCGACGGTGGAGTGGATGGTTCGGATGTGCAACGCGACGGCGGTGCGTTCAAGGTGGTGGCTGGTGAAGTCGGAACCGTGGTCGACGTGCAGGATGTCGGGCAGTCCGCACATCACCCAGGACGGGTTCTGTTTGCGCCAGATCGCCTGCCGCAGTGCGAGTGCTGTGTTCAGGGCTGAGGGTGCGCCGCTAAAGACGGTGTAGCCGCAGATTGCCCGGGAGTAGTCGTCCATCACGGCGGTCAGCCAGGGGCGGTCCGGTTTGCCGTTGGCGCCGATGATGAGGATGTCGAGCTCGGTGTGGTCTGCCTGCCAAATCTGGTTCGGCCGTTCGGCGCGCCGGCGGTACACGAGTTCGTGCCGATCACGGTATGAGGCCGGTCCCTCCAGGGCGAGGGTGACGAGCCCGGGGTCCAGGGCCGTAACGATGTCCCGGACAGTTGAATAGCCTGGCGCCGGGGCATTCCTTTGTCGGGCGTCGGCGACGGCGAGCCGGTGCAGTGTCGCAAGGCTCGGGCGCGGTTTCGTCAGAGCGAGCCGTTCGATGAAGGCCAAGGTCTCCGATGCCGTGCGGCGCGTGCCGGCATCGACGCGGGTCCGCGGGTCCAGCGCTGCGATGCCACCTTCCTGGAACAACCGGCGCCAGCGCTCCAGCGTGCGCAGGCTGACCTTCGTTTCCCGGGCCAGCTCCGCGAGTGGGATGTCATCTTCGACGTGCAGTCGAAGGATCCGCCACCGCTCCGCGCCGTCCATTCGGCAGCTACATCTTGGTGCTCTCGCTGGTTGCGAGGGCCTGTTGGTGACGGTAAAGCGTTGCCCGGCTCCACCCGACGAGCCGGGCTGCTTCCTCGGCGGTGCGGCCCTTGGCCCGCGCGTCGGTCACGATCCGAAGCTTGTCGGCTATCACGACAGGATCAGAGAGTGGCCGACCGAACCGGGTTCCGCCCTGCCGCGCCGCGGCAATGCCCGCGTTCACGCGTTCGACGATCAGCTCCCTCTCGTACTCGGCCAAAGTCGCAAGCATGTTCAGCATCAGACGGCCTGACGTTGTTGTGGGGTCAATCCCGTCTGAAATGGATCTCAGGTACACACCGCGTTCCCGCAGCAGATTCACTGTGTTCAACACATCGATCAAGGACCGGCCGAGCCGGTCCACCCGCCACACGACAACCGTGTCACCCGGCTCCACATACGCAAGGAGTTTCTTCATCCCGGGCCGCTCAATGGCTGCCTTGCTTCCGGACGTGACGTCAGCGAAAACATCACGCTTCTGGATCCCGGCATCGACAAGAGCATCGAGCTGCAGCTTCGCGTCCTGGCCCGACGTACTCACACGCGTATACCCAAGTTGTCTCACCCGGCCATTGTGCCTCAGAAACCCCCGGGCGGCACCCGCCTGAGACGATCCACGGTGAGACATCTTTCCAAGACATGGGCCGGCCCGGCACGACGCCGATTCTTTAGACCCTCCAAGACACGACATCAGTGTCTCGGAAAGCTGTTGATTTACAAGACACGGGCGATGAACGCTGGCGGCATGCAGGCCTCATCCGGCCCCGACCGTAGGGTGTCACCTGCCGTGAGTCCTCCTGCACCTGCCTAACACGGCGCCGGCCATGACGGCGACTCTATGGGCAGAGCTCGTCCAGGGTCTCCTGCAGGGCCGAGGCCATCTGACGGTCCCACAGGTTGATCTTGTCTTGAGTTCCGGGATCTTCAAGGGGTGTGGGCATCGGTGGTGGGATTAGGGTCATGGTGGCCTGGTACCGGCCATCGGTGCTGGCGACCGACGCGGTGCGGTAGGTCCAGAATCCCCCCTTGCCGCCGTATCGATAGGAACCATCGCATCCCTGATTCCACTTCCAAAGCCCCAGGCCGTACAGCGGCATTGCCTCGGTCTTGGTCATCGCCTGCAGTGACTCTTTGGACACCAAGTCTCCCCGGAATAGGGCGGCGAAGAAGTCATTGACATCCGACATAGTGGAGATAGCTCCATAGGCCGGTGACCCCAGAACTCCTGGCACTTTTGTCATATCAAGGCGTTCATTCCTGTAATCGATGTAGCCACGAATTACGTTGGGTTCAGCGACTGCAGCACTATCAAGGGAAGTGTGCTTCAGTTTCAACGGCTCAATCACGTCTTGGCGCAGCACCTCAGGGTACGGCCGCCCACGTAGCTTTTCCACGAGCTGGCCGAGCACCACGTAATTTGAATCGGAATACCGGAAAAACCCCACGTCCCGGGAATCCCACGGCAGTTGACCCGTCAGTTCCAATGCGCGTTCTGAAGTGATGTCTTCCGTCATTAGGCGGGGGACGTCGTCGGCGGTCTTTTCAGTGACCTCCTCGAAGGAGTGCATGCCCGACGTGTGCCCCAGAAGCTGGCGGACGGTTATCGGGCCAGGCGGCTTAAGGACCGTCGTGAAACTCTCTAGGATGCCGTTCACCGGATCATCCAGACCGATCCGGCCGTCTTCCACAAGCTTCATGACCGAGACCGCAGTCATGGACTTGGTAACACTGGCGATAAATACCTGGTCCTGCGGCGTCGCGGCCTCTTTGGACTCAAGATTTCGGACGCCATAGGCCCGGGACCACGACCCTCCCGGCCACCTGACTTCCGCCACCACGGCCACCGAGCCCTGCTCCGCGAACGTGCGCATCGTGTTATCGATGGACCTGGTGGGCGGCGGCGCGGCGTCAAAAGATGTCGGGGCCGGAACCGGCTCCGAGTAGGTGCACGCGCTGAGGATCAGCACCGCTCCGGCCAGTCCACCAAGAAAGGGTAAAAAGGACGTTTTCATGACGCCGCCAGACGATGAAGCCAAAAAGCCTGAAGGACGGGCCGCACCTGCGCCGCCCCCGGTCAAGGGCTGCCTCGGCGCACTAGCCCCAGCGCCTTAATTTTAGATACCTAGCCCTGTCTGGTCGAGGTGGGTTTGGCCCACCTGTCATCGAGCACGCAGGGCGGTGCGCGTGGCCGGAGAGGGTGTGCGGGCAAACTGGAGGTGTCTGGCTTCGGCTGACTCGCTGGCGGGCAAACTTGGAACTTCAACCGGACCAAGACACGTCGACAGCGGAGGGGGCCGAAGCCGATAAGTGAATCAGCTTCAGTCGGCACAGGGCCCCATAATCTTGTACCGGCCGAGGGGACGATTCTCAACAAACGATCCCCTATCGGACCACCACCCCGGGCGCCAAATAGCGCCGCAAAAAGACCGCCATTTACCGCCGAAAGTCACAGCAGGAGACGACTGTCGGGTCCCCCAACTTGAGCGCTAGGCCGTCTCGCAACCTTAGGGTTTCGAGGCACAGAGGTTTCGAGACACCGAATCCGGCTAGGAGAAAGAGTCGGCCGTCCCCGGATGGAACCCTTCATGGCACATGTCGTTAGGTCTAGTCCATTTTCACCTCCGGGAACCCTTCACGAGACAGATTGGAGTCGGTTCGCAGCGAGCCGAACCAGCTACTAGGAAAATTTCCTGCAAAGAACATGGAACCAATTCGGCGGTCCGGACACTATGGAGTATGAGTGGGGGATCAGAGCAGGTTGACGAAGCCTTATGGTTGTTAGCGATTACCGGTGATGGCGACGCATTTGGATGCCTTTTCGATCGGCACCGAGACCGGGTCCTGCATCATGTATTGAGGATCGTCGGATCCAATCACGCGGAAGACATCACGGCCATTGTTTTCTACGAAGCCTGGCGTCGCCGGGAGTGCGTGCGCATCGTCAACGGCTCCATCGCTCCCTGGCTGCTGGTCACGGCAAACAACACGATCCGCAACCACAACCGTCAGCGAAGACGGTACAAGGCCTTCCTCGATCAACTGCCACCTCCGGCTATGGGAGAAGACGTGGCCGAGGACTTCGCCGACTCCGCCGAGCGTGACGAGCAGGCGATTGCGCTACGGGCGGCGTTCTCCCGGCTCAAGCCCCAAGACCGCGACGTGCTTACTCTGTGTGTAGTTGAGGGTCTGAGCGTGAGACAAGCTGCCGCCGCACTCGGAATTGCTGAGGGCACAGTGAAGTCACGTCTTTACCGCGCCAAGACGCGTCTCGGTGCGCTTTACATGCGATTGAACCCACCCCGCCTCCTAATCGGCCAGATACTTCCCGAAGGGAGATCCTTGTGAGTCCCTATGAATTTCAGGCGGATCGCAGTGACGCACTGCGCCGGCAGCTGATCCAGTTTCCGGCGTCGCTCCAGCGGGGTCCAGAGCAAACAAAGGTGACCTGCACCAATGACCCGATCCTGGGAGGAACCAATCCCGTAAACAAACATCGACACCTAGGACTGCGGTTAGGCGCCGGTACCGTGGCGGGCGCCCTGATCTGTGGTGCATTGGCCCTGACACTCGTCCCCACGGATCGGTCTGAAGACGCTTCGAGAATTATCGAATCACTGACCTACCCCCAGCAGGAAGCCGACAAGCTGCCGTCCACAGCACTCCCATCCGTAGGAAGCGTAGGCGTCGATCCCGCCCAGACCCGGCTCCTGGGGCACAGCAATTCGATCACTTACTATGGTGCCCCGGCCTCAGGCGAGCTCACGCCCGGCGCTCCCTCGGGCAAGGCAATATGCATCATTCCCGTCACTGCAACAGGCGAAAGCAAAGCCCTCGGATGCACACTCTTGAAAAACTTCGAATCATACGGGTTGAAGGTTGAGACCCCTGACAAAACCGAGGCCGGCTGGCTGATCGTCCCCGCAGCAGCAAAGACAAGCATGGAGTCCGTGAAAGATGAGGGTGGCTGGGTCCAGCAAGCTCCGAATTTCCTGGTGCGCAACAACGACTAAGCCAGCTGCTCCCGTTTCTCGACGGGGGAACGGTGAGCGGACGGTTTGTTCCCGGGAGGCACTGGGAGCGTAGACAGCAGTTACTTCGCCGGATAGTTTCAGGTCATGGGCATGCTTCTGTGGCCACTGGTGACGTCGGCAGTTCAGCGCGTGCTGACGGTTATGACGGTGAGTGCTGTGCTTGTGGTGGCCGCTGCAGGCTGTACTTCGGAGCCGGCCGCGCCGTCCACATCGGAAAGTGCGTCACTGCCGGGAAATATCCCGGCCGAGCTCTGGAACCAAGGCACTCCGGACCCCCTTCGGCCAGTGGGCCTGGCTGGGATCACGCCAACGGAGCCGCGGGTCGCCACGTCCTATGACCAGGGCACGGACACTATCGGGGACTGGCGGCTAGTGGACATTAACGGCGACCGCACAAAGCTGGTGATCCAGTACGAGCAAGGAACACCGTGCGCGACTGCCAAGGGAATCTTCAAAGCCGAAACGTCCACAGCTGTCGCCCTTGTTCCCCTCTATAAGAACGGGCCGGCAACGCCTTGTAACGCATCCGGGTACACCCCAGTGAGCACCGTGATCCTGGATGAGCCGCTGGGCGATCGCGAGCTGCTGCACCTTGCCGATCACGGAACAATGCGGATCCCGACGCCAGCGCCCTCCAGGTGAACTCATATGCCAGCAAAGGGGCCCGGCTTTACCTTTATTTCCGTCGGGGTCCGTGAACTCTGGCGGGCAGGTCGCCGGCTACGCCCGGGAGCTAAGCGCCAACGGGCAGCGCCGGAAGGCAACGCCCCAGCTTTAAAGTGTCGGCGCTTTTCTCATATAAATGAGGAAGCCGACTGCTAGCAGAGCGGCCACCAGGTTCAGACTGCCAATTAAGAATTCGGAACGGATGAACTGGATGACGGCACCAATGCTAAACCCGACGGCAGCAGCAATAAGAAGAACTTGGGGCAACTTCCTCTTGTCCATTTTTCTCCTCAATGGCACCGGCATCGTCGCCAGTCATGTTCACAAGAATCCTCCCCCATAAGTGGTGCCTGTGGATAGAGTTTCGTACTCCATAGCGGCGCTTGCAGGCTTACAACGGCCCGCAAGGGCGTCCCATATCGACCGCTGAAACCGTCCCGCAAGCCGGTCGAGGGAAGGGCGCATCGACTCGCCTTGTCGCCCCGAGATGAGGGCGGTTCTCGGAGTGCTCCGTATGCCCTGCCTGATTAGTCGCCTGGAGAAGGTCCGCGAACTGGGACAAGGCTTATGTCTCGAAACCCTTAGGATACGAGCCGTCTCGTACCCCGGGCGACTGCTGCGGGTTCGTCCCCGGCCGGCGATTCTCGTAACTATGTCTCGCAACCTTCTGTTTGAATCGGCGTGTTCATGGTTAGTTACGAGACACATGAGCGCGGGCCTGCGCGTCTTGAACCTCCGCGGTGGCGACGTCGGGACCGCAACACCCATCGGGTCGATGCTGTTCACCAGCCCGGCCCCCGCGCCGGCTCCCGTGCGGCGGCAAGGGGGGCCGACAGCGGCGAGCGCCGCCGTCGTACTCTTTCAAAGTTAACGACGGCGACGCTCGCCGCGTTGCCCCGCCCGGACGTTGGTCGCTACGCCCGCTGGAAGATGTTGAGAATGTTTCCTTCGCTGTCCAGGAACCAGGCGGCCTTCCCAAACTCGTCCGTGGCAACGCCGTTCTCCGTCTTCAACCCGGGCTGGTCGTACTCTTCAAAGACGACGCCGCGGGCCCGCAGTTCCTCCATCTCGCGTTCGATGTTGTCCGTGCTCCAGCCCATCTGGGTGTTCTTCGCCGTCCCCGCATTCTCCGTCTGATAAAGAAGGAAACCCGTTCCGTGGCCGCCAGTGTAGATCAGGTTGTCCTCCGCCCCGGGCTCGGAAGGTTCCAGTCCCAGCTTGTCCCGGTAGAAATCCTTCGCCCTGTTGATGTCCTTCGCGGGCAGGACAGCCATGATGTCTGAATCCGTGAGCATGATGTTTTCCTTTGTGCATTGTTCTGGCGCTGATGGCGATACCCTCCCCCGGTGGCGGTTCCGGAACGCCGATGTCCGGGGCCGCGTGGCCGCCCGATCCGCCAATTACCGGCCCGGCCACCTGGGACTCTGCGACGCCCCGCCAGCCATCTATGGCGCGAGGGTCCCCGAAGCTTATGGGGCCATTATGGAACTGATTGTTGCCTACGGAAATAGTGCTGAACGGATCTCACTCCGATGAGGAATCCCCCGGTCAGCGCACGAGGGCGGCAGGCACTTGCCGCCTCCGTTCAGCCGGAGCATAATGGTTAGCAGAGCTAATTAGCAGTGCTAAGTAAATTCCCAGGAGGTGCAACACACAGTGACGGCTACGGACCGGGAGCCCAGGGACAGCATCAAACCGGACATTCTGGCCATCGACCTGCGGACGGCGGTGATGCGCACCTCCCGCAGGCTCCGCGTGGAGGCCACCGGTGACGTCATCACCCCCGGCCAGTACACCGTCCTGGCCCAGCTGAACGGCACGGGCCCGCAGACCCTCCGCGAACTGGCTGAACGCGAGCACGTGCAGGCGCCGTCCATGACCCGGATCGTCAACGCCCTCACGGAGCAGGGCTTCGTCACCCGGACAGCCCATCCGACTGACGGCCGCCAGGTCCAGGTGGGAATCACCCCGTCCGGAGAGGCCATCCTGGCCGAGGCACGTGAGCAGCGGACCGCCTGGCTGGCCCAGCGCGTCGCCGGCCTCAGCGACGAGGACCGCCAGATCCTGAGCCGCGCCGCCCGCATTATGCAGCAGCTGAGCGCCAAATGAGCGCCATGTTCCGGGCACTGGAGAATCCCACCTACCGCATATGGGCCGGCGGGGCACTCGTCTCCAATATCGGCACGTGGATGCAGCGGGTGGCGCAGGACTGGCTGGTACTGACCGTCCTCACCGACCATTCCGGCACGGCCGTCGGCATCACGACCGCCCTGCAGTTCCTGCCGATGCTGTTGCTCGGTCCCTACGGCGGTGTCCTCGCGGACCGGCACCGCAAACGCGTGATCCTGCTGTGGACCCAGCTGGCGATGGGTCTGTGCGGGCTCGCCATCGGACTCCTGGTGGTCACGGGCACCACCCAGCTGTGGCACGCCTACCTGGCTGCCCTGTGCCTCGGACTGGCCAGCGCCATTGACGCGCCGACCCGCCAGGCCTTCGTCTCCGAACTCGTGGGACAGGACAAGGTGGCCAATGCGGTGGCCCTGAACTCCGCATCCTTCAACACTGCGCGGCTCACCGGACCTGCCATCGCCGGTGTGCTCATTGGCTGGGTGGGCACCGGGCCGGTCTTCCTGCTCAACGCAGCCAGCTTCGCCGCCGTCATCATCTCGCTGTTCCGGATCCGCACCTCCGAACTGGCCCCTGCCACGCTGGCAGCCCGCGGCAAACACCAGGTGGCCGAGGGCCTGCGGTACGTGCGGGGCCGGCCGGACCTGGTGCTCATCCTGGTCATGGTGGGGATCCTTGGCGCGTTCGGCATGAACTTCCCCATCACCAACGCGTTGATGTCCACCGCGGAGTTCCGGATGGGACCGGGCGAATTCGGGCTCCTTGGCTCCATCATGGCCGTCGGGACCCTGGCCGGTGCCCTGCTCGCGGCCCGCCGGTCCGGCCCGCGGCTTCGTTTCATGCTGGGCGGGGCCCTGGGACTCGGGTTCTTCACGCTGGTAGGCAG
Source organism: Burkholderia sp. RS01 (assembly GCF_039748055.1). Lineage (NCBI taxonomy): Bacteria > Pseudomonadati > Pseudomonadota > Betaproteobacteria > Burkholderiales > Burkholderiaceae > Burkholderia > Burkholderia sp. RS01. The sequence continues at coordinate 6,712 of NZ_JBDLAK010000009.1, read as the reverse complement.
CGTGTCGCCGTCGTTCTGGCTCTACGCCGCAGTGCTGATACCGGTGGGCCTGGCCTCAATCACCTTCCTGAACAGCTGCAACACCACCATCCAGCTCTCCGTGGAGCCGCAGTTCCGGGGGCGTGTCCTGGCCCTCTACCTGGCCGTCCTCCAGGGCGGCACCGCCGTCGGGGCGCCGCTGATGGGATGGATCGGCACGGAATTCGGCGCACGCTGGTCGGTGGCCGCAGGCGGCACGATCGTGCTGCTGACAGGCCTGCTGTCCGTCATCACGGTGAGCCGGCGCAGCCCGCTGACGTTCCGGGCACAGCTCCGGACCGCGTTCCCCGTAAAACGGGCCCGCGGCATGACGGTCCCGGACGCGTAGTCCGGGCCCCGGCCGGGCCACCGCGGACGACGGCGGCAGCTGGCGTGCGGAGGCAGTCGTCGCTGTCGGCGCGTTAGCATTGGTCCCACCCCATCTGACCAGGAGAGCGCATGCCGCACATCGTTGACTTCGAGAACGTTTCCACTGCCGGCCTGGAATCGTCTCCGGTGCCCGAGGCCGCCGCCGGGTTGCGCGCCAACGAGGCCCGCTATTACCGGAACAAGTACGGCCACGTCTTCACCGTGAGCCCTGCCAGCGAGGTTCCCGAGGTTGTGGACCGGGTGAGCCGGATCCTCCGGGACGAGCGTGACATCGTCATCGGATCCCGCCCGCTGGAAGCGACCGCCTTCGACGTCGACGGTTTGCGAATGGCCTACGTTTTCTACGAGTCGGGGCTGTCGGTCAACGTCATGTACAGCATCGAGGACGGCGGGAAGCGGGCCGTGGGGTTCAAACTTGCCGACGGCATGGAAATTCCGGAGGAACTGGCGTCACGCTTCAAGTTCGCCCGCCAGAAATCTAAGCTCGCGGGCGTCATCCGCGGCTCTTACTTCGTGATCAAGGGCCAGTACTGAACGGAGGTGGTCCCGTGCCACATATACAACGTTTCGACCATGTCGGCATCACCGTGGCGGACCTCGACGCGGTGACGGCATTCTTCGTCGGACTGGGTCTCGAGGTCGAGGGCCGGACGTTCGTGGAGGGCGAGTTCCTGGACACCGTCTGCGGCATCCCGGGCTCCCGCACCGAGATCGTCATGCTGCGGCCGCCCGACGGAGGAAGCCGGATCGAGCTCGCGAGCTTCGTACGGCCCGACCACACGCCCGGTTCGCCCGCCGCGATGGCCAACGAGCTGGGGCTGCGCAACGTGTCCTTCGAGGTGGACGACCTTCAGGAGGCGGTGGACGGGCTGGCCGCCGACGGCTACGGGCTGGTCGGCGGCATCGGCGAGTACGAGAACAGCTGGCGGATGGCGTACGTGCGAGGCCCGGAGGGGATCATCGTGTCCCTGGCCGAGCGGATCGGCTGACTGCTGTCGATTTCTGACCTGGCGCCGGACTCAATCGGGCGCCTTCAGGGAGGCCGGAAGGGCGGCCAATGGCTGCCCTTCCGCTTGCTTTGCCCTGCTAATTCCTGTTCGCCTATTGACCGGGGGCCCGGTAGGTCGGTGTTTTCTTGACGGCGTCGTCAATATCCTCCGGCGTCATAAGCGGCCTCAGACGCACGTTCACGTTGCCGGTCGAATTGATCATCAGCGAAAGCGCTGCGGCGTTGGCCTGCTCCGGGACATCAAAGATACCCAGAACGTCAGTCTCACCGAAGGCATAGTAGAAACTCTCGAGCGATCCGCCGACGGAATCGAGGGCGGAAACCAGCGCCTCACGCCGCTTGGAACCGCCTTCGCGCATGAGCCCCTTGATGCCATCGCCCACGTAATTCGCTTCAAAGAGGTACTTGGTCATGGTCCTTCCTTTCCCGTGATGTCCAGGACGCTGGCGACCGAGGGTGCGCCTGACACCCAGCGAGGGTGAGTCCTGGAGCCGTCCCCGGAGTGGGTCCGTGCGCACAGCGTAGGCCCAGTTGGGCGCACTAACAACGGCTGCTGACAACCCCAGGGTCACTCCGTCAAGGTGGTTCTGGCAGACCCTGCCTCAGCACCAATAAATCAGGTAATTTGAGTGGAGGATACCGGCAACCGGCGCCGTGCTCCTTCCCCGCTCCCTGAAAAGGACCCTTCACCCGTGTCTTCCGCGACCTCCGCTCCCGCACGTGACCGCATGCCCTTCGGCGCACTGCTGGTGCTGTCGATGATCGGCTTCACCGCCATCACCACCGAACTCCTGCCCTCCGGCCTGCTCCCCCAGATGAGCGCCGGCCTCAATGTGTCCGAACCCGTGGCGGGCTACCTCACCGCCGGGTACGCCGCCGTCATTGTGGCCACGGTGATCCCGGCCGCCCTGCTGCTTTCCCGCATCCCCCGGCACATCCTCATGGTGGCGCTGGTCCTGACCTTCGCCATCAGCAATGCCCTAGTGGGCCTGGTGTCCGACTTCGGCGCCGCCCTCGCCGCCAGGCTGGTGGGCGGCATCGCCCACGGACTGCTCTGGACCGCCATGGCACCCTTCGTGGCGCGCATTGTTCCGGCCCATAAGGTGGGCAAGGCGATGGCCATCGTCTTCAGCGGCAACAGCCTGGGCCTGGCCATCGGCGCCCCGCTGGGCACCGCGCTGGGCGGGCTGATCGGCTGGCGGGCGTCGTTCCTCCTGCTGGCGGGCACCGGCGTCGTCCTCGCTGGACTGGCACTGTGGCTGCTGCCGGCCGTGCGGCGGCTCGCGGACGCTCCGCGGCCGTCGCTGCGCAAGGCGATCAGCCAGCCCGGGGTGAAGCCGGTGGCCATCGCCTGGCCGCTGATGCTGATGGCGCACTTCGCCCTGTTCACCTTCATCGCCCCGTTCCTCCGCGAGGCCGGCCTGCCTGACTACAGCATCACCCTTTCGCTCACCATCCTGGGCTTCTCCGGCCTGGTGGGCATCTGGATAGCCGGCATCACCGTGGACCTGCGGCCGCGCCGTTCGCTGCTGATCACGACGGCGGTCATCGCCGCCGCGTTCCTCCTCCTGCCGCTGGGCGCGGGAACCGTCCCCGGCGCCCTGGTGCTCATGGCCGTCTGGGGAGCGGGCTTCGGCGCGATCGGCATCTACAACCAGTCCGCCATTCTCCGTGCCGGCAAGGAGTACCGGGAAGCCGCCAACGGCCTCACCGTCCTCACCATCCAGCTGGGCATCACCGTCGGGGCGCTCTACGGCGCGGCCGCCCTCACCACGGCAGGCCCGCTGCTGGTGCCGGTCGCGGCGGCGGTGCCCGTCGTCGTCGCACTCGTGATCATGGTGACCGGGCGCAACCACGCGTACCCGCCCGGGCCGAAGGAGTCCGGCCACGTGAAGGCCGAGCCTGCGGCCCCGGAGCTACGGGTGCACGCCTAACCTGTTTAGCTGCCCGGGCTCCCCTGATGTGCCACATGCGCGGCCCGCGCGGCCTCGTAGCTGCTGTCGAACGGCAGCGTGTCCATGTCCAGCAGCGGGTTCTCGTCCTGCGTCGCCACCAGCTCCCGGGCCGCTTCGTCGGAGTCCACGCTGGGCATGGATCCGGGCAGGTGCCGCTGGGCGGATTCCGGCAGGAAGTAGATGGTGACGGCGGCAATCGCCGAGGTGGCCATCAGATAGTAGGCCGGCATCATGTCGTTGCCCGTCACCTGGATGAGGGAGGCGATGATGAACGGCGTCGTGCCGCCGAAGATGGCGACGGCGAAGTTGTAGGCGATGCCCATGGCCCCGTAGCGGTGGGCCGTCTGGAACAAAGCCGGCAGCGCCGAGGCGAGGTTGGCCACGTAGAACGTGACAGGGAAGGCGACCAGGGCCAGGCCGGTGAGCGTGGCCGGAACGTTTCCCAGCGAGATGAGCAGGAACGCGGGGATGGACAGCACCACGGTGCTGACGGCTCCGATCCAGAGCACCGGGCGGCGCCCGATCCGGTCCGAAAGATGCCCGGTCAGCGGGATGCACAGGGACATGACCACCAGGACGGGGATGGTGAGCAACGTCCCGTGGATCTCGTCGTATCCCTTGTTGCTGGTCAGGTACGTCGGCATGTAGGACGTGAGGGCGTACCCCACCGTGTTGGCGGCGGCCACGAGGATCATGGCCAGCACGATCCTGCGCCAGTAGACCCTGAAGATCCCCACCGGGCCCATGGCCCCGAGGATCTCACCCGTCTCGGGGTGCCGGGCCGATTCCTCTTCCGCTTCCATGGTTGCCTGGAAGACCGGTGACTCCTCGATCTTCATCCGGAAGTAGATGGCGATGATGCCGAGCGGGCCGGCGACGAGGAACGGGATGCGCCAGCCCCACGCCTCCATCTGCTCCTGGCCCATGGTCAGTTGAAGGACGGAGACCATCCCGGCGCCGATGGCGAAGCCCAGATAGCTGCCCATGTCCAGGAAGCTGGCGAAGAAGCCGCGGCGGTTGTCCGGCGAATGCTCGCTGACGAATGTGGTGGCTCCGGCGTATTCGCCGCCGGTGGAGAAGCCCTGCACCAGCTTGGTGACCACCAGCAGTAGCGCGGCCCAGATGCCGATCTGTGCATAGCCGGGCAGGAGCCCGACGGCGAACGTGGCCGCGGCCATCAGCATCAGGGTCATTGCGAGGACCTTCTGGCGGCCGATCTTGTCGCCAAGCCAGCCGAAGAACACGCCGCCCAGCGGGCGGGCGATAAACGTGGCCCCGAAGGTTCCCAGCAGGAACAGGTTCTGCACGGACTTGTCCGCTTCGGGCAGGAACACCGGGCCCATGGTGGTGATCAGGTAACCGAACACGCCGACGTCGTACCATTCCATCGTGTTGCCCACGATGGTCCCGCCGAGCGCTTTCTTCAGCGTGGGGTGGTCAACAACGTTGACGTCGGAGACGCGGAGGCGGCGGATTCTGGGCCGTCCTGTTGCGGCGCTCCCGCGTCGACTGTCCTCCGGCTGGATCTGCGGCATTTTCATTCCTCCTGTGGAGGTCATGCGTCATCCCCAAGTGGCGCGGTCGTTGGCTTTAGCCTCCGATCAGTTTCCCACCGCAGGACTGCCACAGCAATGGAACGGGGCAGGGCAACAGCACTGGGCGCCAGCCAGAGCGGTACTCAGCACCGGCCGGCAAGCGCCCGCACAAGGCCCCCCAACGCACCGCGCCATCACACCCCCGGCATCAGCCCCAGCTGCGCCATCATGGACGCGACGTCCGGATGGGCGCGGAAGGAGACGAACTTTCCGTCCTTAACGGACGCGAAGTAGGTGCCGGTGCCGGTCACCGACTTGCCCGTGGCCGGGACCTCCTGATTCCCCATCCGCAACGGCCCCGTGTTGGTGCCGCTGAACTCCACTTCCCCGGCGACCTGGTCCTCGGTGACCACCCTGCTGGTGGACCTGGCGCGCATGTCCGGGAATGCCGTGAACCACCCTTCCATGTACGCTTGAACTTGCTCCCGGCTACGGAACGGCTCAGGCGCCATCACATCCGAAAACGTGAATCCGTCGGCCAGCAGAGCGGTGAACGCCGCCGCATCGTGCTGGTCCCAGGCCGCCATTCCGCGGTCATCAAGCTGCTCTACATCAGCGCGTGACATCGCACATCTCCTCCTTGAAATGTCCTGATGCGGCTCATGGTAGGCCTTCCAGCGCGCTGGTCAATGCCCTCGCGCAAACCTGGTTCCTACGCCGCCTTCCGCTCCCGCCACAGCAACGCCACCACGAACGTCACCGCGCAGAGGCCCAGCATCACCAGCACCATGCGGCCCCAGTTCTCCTGGTTCACCCCGTCGCCGTAGAAGATGCCAATCATCACGGTGGCGCCAATGGCCCCTACGTAGCGGCAGGTCTGGAAGATCCCGGCGGCCACTCCCCTGTCCTGCGGGGCCGCGGAGAGGTACAGCCCCTGGTTGGAGGCGATGCTGACCGAGCCGTACGGTACGCCCATTAGGGCCGTGAGGGCGAGCACCAGCAGGACGGCAAACGACGCCGTCAGCAGCCAGAGTGCAGCTGCCGCCACGGTCAGAAGCACGACGCCGACAATCAGCACCCGCCGCACGCCGGACCGGTCGATCGCGCGGACGGCAAGCGGCGTAATGACCACGGACATCGCAGCCAGCGGCAGCATTAGCCCGCCCACCACTCCGGGGTCGTAGCCGGCCGCCTCCTGCAGAAGCTGGGGCAGCCCGAAGAACGCGAAGTAGTAGACACAGCTGAACAGCACGAAGCCCAGGTACACGAGCAGCAGCGGCCGGTTCCTGCCGAGCAGCCGCAGGTCCAGGAACGGCTTCCCGAAGCTCAGCTCGCGCCAGGCGAACAGCACGGCGAGCGCCATCGCCCCGCCCAGCAGCCCCCAACGGAGTCCGGGCAGCGCATTCAGCAGGCCCATAAGCAAGAGCACCATACCGCCGGTGAACGCGAGGATGCCGGGGATGTCGGAGTCGCGGAGCAGGGTGGCCACGCTGCCCTGCTCCCGCGCGTGGTCCGCAGGGGCGAACCTCCGCACGATGAACAGGGCGGCCAGCGCCAGCGGAACGTTGATCAGGAACAGCGCTTCCCAGCCGACCAGGCTCACCAGCAGCCCGCCCACCACCGGGCCGACGGCGGCCCCGGACGTGTTGGCCATCTGGATGCGTCCCAGCGGCCGGGTAGAGGTCGAGTTCGCCTGCCTGGCCAGGGCGCCGACCATGACGACGGCGCTCGGGTACGCCGTCGCAGTTCCCAGCGCCATGAGCGCCCGGGCGATGCAGACGAACACGAAGTTAGGCGAGAAGGGC